>CAUZBV010000186.1:0-6931 GCA_963578115.1 Myxococcales bacterium | reverse complement strand
CCCGTCATCGAGTTGGTTTGGGATGGCCCCTCTCGAGATGAAATCGTCCAGAAAGTCGTGTCCGCAGGCCCTACTCCGCCGTCCTCTGCCACACCATTTCAAGAGCACTAGATTCGAGCTCACACCCGATGGATTGAAGGCGTTTTGCGATCTCTTCGTTCGCGGGTTCGTGGATAATTCGCGCGGTCCACAGCCGCTCGGTAATGCTCCACAGAAGAGCGGCCAACACAGAAGAGTCGGGAGGATTCGCGGCCACGTCCAACACGGCACGCCCACGAACCAGGGCCACCCCACACCACCCACCATCACCATCTGACACGCCACAAGCGGTCGCCCCCTGCCGAAACGACGCCACATAAAATGAACGACGCTGAAAGACCGGTGCAAAGGGATGCAACAAGCCGCACGCCTCCAGACCTTGTTCCCAACCCAGAGGCTCTACAGCAGGCATGGGGTCCTGCCAACCGAGTGACGAGCGACGAATGACCAGATTGACCAGCGGTCGCACCGATTGGAAGCCCAGAGATTCGTACAGGCGTCGCGCACCGGTGTTGTCCGCGCCCACTTCCAACGTCAGGTGCCGCACACCCGATGACACCAACCCGTCACGGGCCCGCTGTACCAGCAGGCCGGCTACACCTTGTCTGCGCATGTCCGAGACGATCCCTGTGGGACCGATACGACCCCTTCCTTCCGGTCCTCGATTGACCAGACAAGCCCCAATGACACGGTCACCCGTGATCGCGACGAGCGACGCGTCCGTGTCCAACCGACCGTCCGACATCTCCCGGTTCAACAGCGCCTCCCACTCACCGGCCGGGTTGTCACCGTCCTCCCGAAAGGCCTGGGACAGCGCGACCGCGACATCGGCCAGCGGTACACTCTCGATGGGTCGAACATCCACCTTCGTACTCATGGTCGACACTGTATCAGGTGCATTGACGAGACTCCATGGATTGACGGGGAGGTTTTGTTGCCAAAACCGATCCGTGAGCCCACACTAAACACGCTCCTGAGAGAGGACTGGAAGCCAATAGAATGAACTGGGATTCCATACGCGTGGTGAGTTGGGATGTGGACGGCACACTCTACAACATCGGTAAGATGAAACGGCATGGAGGCGCTATTTTGCTGGCCTCCCTCTTTCGTGGTGAGTTCTTCTCGGGCTGCCGTGAAATACGAGCCCTCTTCCATTTCCGTGACCGCATGCGTGAAATCCGCCAGGCCGGCGGTGACTATTCGGTCAAACCCGATCCTCTCCACCGCTGCCTACTCTTGGAATACTCCTCGCGTTGGTGGGCACCCGCCACGGCCAGAGCAGGACTTCTGAAGGGGGTACCGGAAATGATCGCCGCATTGTCCGAGCGGGGGATTCGACAGATCGTGCTGTCCGATTACCATTCCGACGCGAAGCTGCGGGTGTTGGGCGTCCATGACGCCTTCGAGAAAGTGTATGCCGCAGAAAAGATTGGGTATCTCAAGCCCTCCCAGGCCGTGTTTCAACATGTCTTTGACGACTTGGGGATCGAGCCTCATGAGTTGGTCCATATCGGCGATCGAGAAGACACCGATGGGATCGGGGCGCGACGCGCAGGGGCGACGAGTCTCATCATTGGACAAGACTTTTCGAACTTCCGATCGTTGGTAAAGACCTTGGTGAAGCCCCCGGCTACAACACCCGGAAATCCCACCGAAGCCACGTAAAAAAACGGTCGTGGTCGTTGAGCCCGTACAACAACCCAAAATCGTCACCGGGCTGGTACGTCACATAACCGAGTCCCACCTTCAGACCATCGTGGACTTCGTAGGACGCCTCCCCACGAAGCAGCCACCCCCCATTGGCCGTCCAGCCCACCATGGATGCGGCGGCGCCCAGCTGAAGGCGTTCCCGCATGAGTTGATAGGACGCACGCACCAGAATGAGCGGATCGGTCAAAGGCATGGCCAAATTGTCGGGTCCATCCACCATCCATCCTTTGCCGATCTCCAAGGCGAGCCGCAAGTCTTGGATCCCGGACCACGTCACAGCCACCATGCTGTTCACGAGCGTGGCCTCGTCCACTCCCACCGTCGGCACCAACCCTGCCAGATCGGCTGCGCTTACTTGCTCGGGGATCTCGGCGGCGAGATCGCCGGTGTTTACGGCGCGCTTCACATCGACGCCGAGCTCCCACTTCAAGACAAAGGCATCGAGCACCCAGGCGCCCGAATGACCGGCGGTGGTGTAGCGCCGATGATCGACCGCCAGGTCGACGGTATCGCCCGCCAGCAAATCGTCCGGCTTGGGAAAGGCGAAGACTCCTTGCCGATCGAGCAAAGAGGCCGCCTGAAAGCCTACGTCGATGCCCTTGCCGCGATAGACCCATCGGAAAAACACCTCTTGCTGGTCCAAGGAAAAACGCTCTTGAAGGTGCGTCAGTCGAAACGTTTTTTGGGACAAGAGCGGACCCAGATCGGTCTCTTCGAAGGCGGACAAGACCGCATCAAAGGGGCTAAAAGGTCCCCGGGGGGAGGGTTGAAGCCCAAAATCGGATTCATGAACCCCCACCAACTCCAGGCGATGACTTCCCAAGAACAGGGCCAATCGCGTGGCCAACACGGGCAGACGCAGATCATCGAGATCGGCCAGACCGGGCTCCCGATTGTCCCGTGGGTTAATGATGTCCAGCGGGCTGAGCGCGTCGCCTTCGCCCCACGCGATGATCTGCCGACCGAGTGTCACTTGAACATTGCCCGGCGAGGCCCGTCCAAAGGCTTCGCCGCTTCGGATCAACCACTCGTACGCATCGAGCGTGGGCTGATCGTAGGTGTCCCGATCCACCTGATAGGCGGCGTCGTACTCGCCGTGGCCTTCCAGCCGAAACAGCCACATGCTTCGAGCCATCTCCAGGCGCAGATCCAGGCTTTGCCGGGCCTTCGCCAATGGACGCTCGTCCAATCGCTCGGCCCAAACCCCGAAACGAGTTCGCGTGTTGCCCGTTAACGACCACGGGGACGAGCTCTCGGCGGCCGTGGGGGTGAGCACGGGAACATCCGACTCGTCAAACTCGTCATCGTCGTCGTCTCCCCACTCGGACGTGTCGTCGGACGGTGGCGTGGCGGACGCAGCGGCGCAGTATAGCGCACACATCCCCAGCACAATCAGAACAACAACCGGTCGGCGAGCCTGTGTCACGAAATTTCCTAGAGACGACTGGGGTCGAAGTCGGCCCGTGTCACACCCGGCTGGTTGTACTTGAGCTGGGTCATGTGAAGTTCCGTAGTGGATTCGATCTTCTTGTTTCGCTTCGTCCAGGCGCGGATCCGCGTCACGACCCAAAACGACGTCCCGTCGGCGCCTTTGAACGCTTTGTAGTCCGAGAACTTGAGGTACTTCAGCTTCTTGCCATCGCGCACCCACATCTTGGCCTGCATGGGTGCGAAGAACCGCTTGCTGATCCAAAACTTGCTCTTCACATACCCGGTCTCACTCTTGGCTTTCTTCGTGCGAGGTCGCCCTTCGATGAGCCAACAGTCTTCCCCCCCCACCTCCACGGACTCTTTGAGCAAGGTTAGATCGTAATCGTCCGGATCTTTTTGCGTCATGTCGCTGTAACTCAAATCCGTGCCCATAAACGACCCGGATTTTTCGCTGCTGGCGATGCGCGTGGGTTTCTTGAGACTCGGAAGGTAGAGCCACTGATCATCCTGTTTCGCGCCGTCTTCATAATCGTGGGTGAGCAACGTCGTGCCCCGAACATCCGCCGGCGATTCAAAGCGCATCCGTTGCCAGGTGATCTTTCCATCCTTTGACTTGAGCGTACGGGTCTTGAGTACACGAGTGCGAGTGCGGCCGGCATCGTCCTCGACCAAGATGGTCATCGTGGCGGTGGCTTGATTTCCTACGTCTCGATCATTCATCGCTTGCATGATCGCGACGGGGTCTTTGGTGCCCGGGGGCAACGCCATGACCAGGCTCGGGAGCATCCATATCACCACAGCCAGGCCAACTCCGCCGCCTCGAAGCGCGGTTCGAATCATGGTTCCACTCCTCTTCGGTTCCAAAAGAAACAATCGATCTCTATCCAACATCAACGGCTTCCTCCACGCGTTTATTCTTATACGCCGACCGCAAAAGAGCCGGTGCCACGATCAAGTCGATCAACAACGCCATGATCACCGTCAGTCCAATCAGCATTCCGAATCGCTGCATGTGCGCCATGGACGACGCCAGATAGACGAAAAAACCTGCGGTCAGGATCAAGGTGGTGCTCACCATGGCACGTCCCGAGTGATCGAAGGAATACGCAATGGCGGCATCCACATCGCCGTTCGCTTCATAATGGACGCGCCAGTGGTGAAGAAAGTGAATGGTGTCATCGACCGCGATCCCCAAGGCGATGGACGCAATCAACAGGTTGGCCATGTCGATAGGAATTTTCGTCGCCCCCATTAATCCCAGAATACAGACGATTGGGAGCAAATTGGGCACCATGGCGATCAGGCCCAGCTTCCAACTGCGCAATGTCAGGATCATGAGCACCGTGATCACACAAAATGCGATCCCAAAGCTCCGCATCATGTTCCAAATCAACGCCGACACCGTGGTGAACAATGAATAGATCGTACCCGTTAGCTCAACGTGTGCCTTCTCGGAGGGAATGAATTTCTTGGCGGCTTGCTCCACAAATTTCGTGAACGGACCGTAGGACGTCGCCTCCATCCATCGCGTTCGCAGGGACATCAAGGTCGCCTTGTCATCGATGGAGACAATGTGTTTCCGCTCGGCGGGTGCCTTCATTGAGAACTGTTCTACAAACTGACTGATCTGGGCCTGCGTATCCGGGATCCGGTAATTGTTCGAATCGCCGGGGACCATCGCCTTGTGGGTTTCCTTCACCAAATCGATCAAGCTGATGCTGTTGCCCACCAACGTCATCTCTTTCCCATTCGGCTTCGTGACTCGGTACTCCCTCACCTTTTCCTCGAGTTTCTCCATGCCGACGAGAATGTCCCGATCCTTGACCGTGTACCCCTCCTTGGCCTTGATCACCGCCAAGACGGACACCGTGCCTCCTACATGTTCATCCATGATGCTAAACGCTTCCTTGATGGAGCGGTCCCCCGGGATCCACGACAGCGGATCATGCCACACCTTCAAGAGACTGGCGGCGTAGCCACAGGCGATGAACAGCGCACAAGTCACGACAAGGGTCCAGCGGCGGCGATGATCCGCGACGACCCGACTGAGGCCCGGCACGCTTCCGGACAAGGCACCAAATGCGTGGACAACCCAACCCAAGGGATCAAAGTGCCGCCCATCTTGCTCATCCGTTCGCAGCCCGAGGAGGCTTCGTTTGTTGAAACTCAAGATGATGGGCAACAGAACCAATGAATTCACAAAAGCCACAAAAACACCGAAGGCGGATGCGGTGCCCATGTCTCCAATGGCGGACACGGTCGCAAAGCGAAAACTCAGCAAGCCGGCCATGGTCGTCAAGCTGGTGAACAAAATGGGCATCCCGGTCGTGGACACTGCGTAGACAATGGCGTCGTGATTGATCAGCCCTCGTTTGCGGACTTGGCGATACACCGATTGCAAGTGGACGGCGTCGGCCACCCCCACACAGACCAGAAACGCGGGCATGATGTTGGTCAACATGGTCATGGGCATGCACAGCGTAGCCATCATGGCCAATGACCAGACCACCGCAAGCACCACGACGATGATGGGGCCGATGACCCCGATGAGATGGCGAAACAACCAGAAGAGGATGATGAACTGGGCGATCACAGACAAGATCAACATGACCTGAAGATCACGCAACATGACGCTGTTTAACGACGCCGCCAAGGCAGGCATGCCCGCCACGTTTACACGAAATCCCTCGGCGTTGTATTTGGCGATGGTGGCCACGACCTGCTTGTACACACGCGCCGAGTCCTGCTCGCTCATGAAGTCTGTACGGATGGCGATGACCGCAAAACGGCCCTCCTTGTCCACCACTTGCCCCACCAGCGTTGGACTCACCAACGTGCTCGCCTTGAGTTGTGCCAATTGACTCGGCTCGGGCAATGGATCCATCAACTTGTCGACATGCAAGGTCGGCGACTCGTCCGGACCGACTTGTTCACTCCATGTGTGGCGGGCGTTGATCAGCGAAACGACCTCTTCCACGATGGATCCCTCCCCGCCGAATCCAGCATCGGATGGGCCTGCCGACTCGCCGGAGGTGCTCTCACTGGGATCTTCTTCGAATTCGTCGTCGTCCTCGAAGTCGTCGGGCGCTGGGCGCTCGGTGCCCGTCACCACCGAGTTATCGGGGGCAGGGTCCGGCTCACCCAGAGCTCCACACGTTCGTCGGGCGTCTCGATCGCTCTTGCGCTCGCCGAGACTGGGCACATCGACATTCAACGCCTTGAGCTCGTGGTGGACGCGTTCGAGCCGACGCAAGAAGGGCTCAGTAAACACATCGCCTTCGACCATGACCAAAAAGAGGGAATCCCGACCAAACAGATCACGGGTCTCTTCCAGGGTGGCGACCGTGTCGGACTCGTTGCTGTAGAAGGCCTCCACGCTGTTGTCGACATAGAGCGTTGTTCGTATCTGAACGATGCTCCAGGCCGTCAGCGCGGCTATGAACAACAACAACGGCCAACGAAACTTCAGGACGAATGTCGCCCACGCGCTAAAAAACAGACTGGTCGGCTCCTCGTAGTGTCCGTCGCCCTTCGAATCATGGGGACTATTCGTTATGGGTCCTGAATCGCTCATCACATGCCTACGGCGGGGACCTCCACGGTGACGTCTGGAGTACAGCCACAGTACCTGAACTCCACTCTCTTGACTACTCTCGCTCACAGCCAAAACCGTGGAGACGTCGTTGCGTTGACCACCCGCTGAAGGGCGTGCAAGAATCGTCCCTGCAAGGAGTAGTCATGGCAGGACCCG
>CAUZBV010000185.1:0-6941 GCA_963578115.1 Myxococcales bacterium | reverse complement strand
GCTCACCTCCCATCAACGGTGGGCACAGTCCGAGTTGGGCTCGACCTACGCCGGACATTTTCATGAGATGGAGCAAATCGCCACTACGATGAAGGGGTTCTCGGGAGCTATTGGAGACTCCAAGGATGTATCCAACAATGCACCGGAAGACATCCTCACGCTCTGGATTGAATTTGCCGGCGAAGCCATGGCCGGCAGTAATGACATGTTTGAAGCCCCCCCTAAGGGAAAGAGATAGGTGGAGAACACTATGAATGACTACACAGCCAGCACTATTGAGAGCCAAGTCGGAGACATCGCCGACTTTATCGCACAAGAGCATCAAGGTGCCCAAAAAGGTGTGCGCAACCAGTTGATCATGGCCGGACTGATCTCCGTCATCTTGATCGGGTACTTTTTCGTATGGATCAACCCCGCACTGGATGCCAGCACCGAACCACCGAAGCTCGCAGCCGAGATCACGACGCTGATCAATCAGAATGTCCCGGATGTCGCCGGTGTGATTGAAGCGGTTCTTTCGAACGCCACGCCAAAGTTAGCCGATTTTGTGGCGGGTGTGGTCGTGGATCAGGGCATCCCCTTCATCACGGACAAGTCGAGAGAATTCTTGACCGAATACATCGATGATTTGGCGGACGTCACAGAGACTCGAATGAACTCCGCTTTCACCACGTTGCTAAAGGACAACAGAGACCAGTTCCATGCCGCCGTTAAGGAGCCCAACTCTGAGGCTGCGAGCAAGATCTTTCAGTCGGTAGTTGATAACATGCATACCCTGCTGAATCAGAGCCGCCTCGAAGGAGGAGAGGCCAAAGACCGCATCGACAAGTCACAGATCGCCCTTCACAATCTCAACTTACGTCTACAGACGCTGGCGAAATTGGACCCCAGTAAGGCGTCCCGAAAAGATCGACTGGCGCAGCGACTCCTGTCCACGTGGTGGAAGTGGATGAAGAAGCCTGATGTGGCCGACGTGGAGTCCAAACCGACCCCTGCGGGCAGCGTGCCTATAGAAGAGCCCATCGAAGCGCCGCCGGCTCCGCCTGAATAGTTTCCCAAGAAATTCAACACCAAGAGTGTGTTCGCGACCACGTCGCGGTGGGTATTTCGGCCCGGATGCAGCGGTGCGTCTGAAGCCGCAGCTACAACGCCGGACAATCTATGGAATGGGGCGTTGCATGATGGAGCCAACTCTCCAGGGAGGTCCGTAACAGGCTGTGGCCCGATGGTGCCTTCGCCACGTCCACTTCACCGGGAACACCGCTTGGATTCAAGAGTCCGTTCTTGTTGATGTCGCCGTACAGCACCGCATCGATGGGAACGGTTGTGGAGGTGACGTTGGCCGATGTCAAGGAGAACAACGCCACGCCGTCTGCCGTGGACCCGGAATTCTGAATGTCGGGGTTAAAGTTATACGATTGATCAAAGACAGGGGAACCATTGACTTCCGTGGTGAAAGGGCCGCCCACAATGAAACAACCACCGGCAGGAACGGATCCGCTCAAGTTGACTTTACCATTGGTGTAGTCGGCTCCGCCCCATCCCAAGGAATACGCATCCAGCGAGATACTGGTCGTCGTTCCGTTATAGAGTTTGACCCATTCCAGCCCATCGTCGCTGCTGGGCGGATCGTAGAACACTTCCACCAAGACCAACCCAACGGTCGGCTTCTCCGTCAAATGAATGGTCACGGATGCCTCGGCCACGCCCGGCTGAAGACCCACATGAACGTTGACGTCACCGGTGATGCTCAATGCCGTCACATCAAAGGTCGCACTGATTTGACCGGCAGAAACAACAAGGCTAGCGGGCGCTTCGACGAGTCCCTCCGGTTCCGTGCTCACATGCTCAACCTCTCCTTCGGCCGACGCAGGAAACTTCAGATCGAGCTGCAACGATTCACTCGCCCCAGATACCATCGTCAGCTCCGTAGGCTCCAGACTGATCACGCCGTTTGCCTCCTCCAGCCCGATCACCCGAACAGCGGCCGTCTGTATTCCATCGAGATAGGTCGCCGTTATGGTGATTGGATCCAGGCTCGCCGCAAGGGCTTCAACGGCAACCTCAACGTGTTGTTCACCAGCACTGATAACCACCACGTCTTGGACGGGCTTGGCGATCAAGGGGTTGTCGCTGGTCAAGGCAACGCTGACTGGGGCATCGGTGACACTAGAGAGCGACACCATCAGTGGGGGTTGGGTGCTCCCGGATTCTCCTACATGGATGTACACAAGATCCGGCCCAAGCGCCTGTAGGATGGGAGCGCCCGTCGCCACATCGTTCGCGTCACGTGGCTCCAATTTGCTGTTGCTCCAGCCGTAGTTCAAGACACCTGTGATTCGCTCGAACTGAAGCCCGACCTGGGGCGTTGGCTCGATCCAATAGAAACCGTCGTTCACCAAAAGATTCCCTGTCACCAGGAACTCGTTGGTCGGGGCCGTCTCATCGGTCAGCGGCGACGCGTCCAAGACGGTCACATTCTCCACCTGCACCAGGACCCCCTCATAGTTGGCTGCATCCGCTCCGCCCGTGGCGATGGTCGTGGGATCCGACACAACCACGGGTTCCGGCATGGTCAGCGTGGTCTCCACGACCGCTCCGGTCGGCTTGATGACCTCCCACTTGTCGTAGAACAGGTCCACTGTGCCGTTCAACACCACTTGATCACCCCGTTTTGGACTGACCATCCCGTTGGGATCGTAGACGTAAATTCCGGACAACTTGGCACCGGGGTAGCCTTCTTCAGAGGGAGAATGCTGCACATAGAAACCCACTTCCGACGTGGCCGTCACCATGAGCGGCGGCAACGAGACCGCCGCCCCTTCCAGAACAATGCCCTCCCTAATCTCGTACACGGTGGATAGACAGGGATCGACCTCCTCGGGACAGTCGTCGCACGCGTCACCACGAGCGTCCCCATCCGCGTTGGCTTGATCGGTGTTTTGAGTGGACGGGCAATTGTCCATTACATTCGAAATACCGTCCCCGTCCAAATCATCGGGATCCACGCCGGAACAGTCCGTCGTGTCCGTGTCGAATGGGCAGGGATCGCACGCATCACCCAAGTCATCACCGTCGCCATTGGGTTGGTTCCCGCCGTCCATCGGCCGTGGTGGATTAAACACGTGAGGGCAATTGTCTTTGTCGGACGCAATGCCGTCCCCATCCGGGTCGTCCGCCGACGCAACCCCCGAAAACTCTCCGCTACGATAGGGCACACACGAGGGCTCGTTGTCCGGAACATCGCAGAAAAAGAGGGGGTACGTGGTGTACGACTGACCGCCGGCGTTGGCTACCCCCGCTTCGATCGCCGCCAGGTTCATCCCAGTCTCGCGCTGGGTGCACAAGCCTTTCGACCGGCCACACACATCGAGTACGTCGCAACCATCACTGGGTGCAAGCGCTTCCACGAGCGCTTGGTCTCCGTACTGGACCACGCCGCCGCGCAGCACGAGGATCACGTCGGTCACGTTCGCATCGATCAACGCTCGATACCCCTCGTTCTGGCGACCATCAAAGAGACTAATATCCGCCCATCGGCCTTCCTGAATGGAACCGACCACATCCCCAAAGCCACTCAACTCCGCCGCGGTTTGCGTGGCCATATTCAACAAGTCACGGTCCGAAAAATACCCGTCCATGTGGTTTTGGTTCAGGGAATCAGCGCATTGCAGCTCACGCAACACGTTCATAGACCCGGACGCTGACCAGTCGGTCCCCAACGCAATGCGAACACCCAGCGAATCGTACATACGCGCCTGTGCGGTAAAACCGTACAACGCCACATTGGACCGTGGCGACCAGATCAAGCCCGTGCCTTCGGTCGCCATGAGACTGGCATCGGCCGTCGACAGGCCGATGGCATGAATGAACGCCGACGTGCCCATAAGAAGATCCACGCTTCCGGCCACTGTGCCGGACAAACACAAAAACTCATTGCGTGCGAAATCATTGATCCCTTCGGCGACGTGGGGCACATAGGCCACTTTTCCGGCCAGTGTGTCCGGGTTGGGCGTCTTCTTGTAGCCCGCGCAGCCACTGTCGTAGTACTTGCCGTCTGAGTCACCCAAAGGAAAGGTCGGTGCATCCGGAATGGCGTGACTGAGACCCTCCAGCAGATTGGACCGATCGAGATTGCGGAGAAAACCCTCTTCGCCACCGGAACCCATAATGGACGTTGCGCCGCCCATGACCATTCGAATCTCGCCCCACAACTCCCCTTGTCCGAAAAAGTTTTGGGGCACAGAGAGCTTGGTGTGCCCCCCCTTGCCCTTCCGCCAATCGTGGCGGTGCTCGTACCGTTCATCGCCTGGATCCACCGGTGGGTGCTGAGCGAAGGTCAGATGATCGTGTGGATTGATGAGTCCGGGAGTCACCAACACATCGGGACAAGTTAGCACCGTGGCATCGGCGTAATCGGCCGAACAATCACATGCAACACAAGCGATCAAACCGTTAAGAATGACTGCTTCTCCGCCAGCCAGCACCCCATCCGGTGTCACAACATTCCCCCGAATCCGAAGCACTTCGGACCCGGTGGTGATCGAACAGGCGCCGTCCACAGGAGGCTCCAGAGTTTGTTTGCAGTCAACCCACTGATCGCTCGGCGACGGGGTATCCGTGGAGGGCGGAAGATCATCCGTCGGTACCGTCGTCTTGTCAGCGGAGCACCCGGACACCAGCAAGGTCAACACGCATCCAAGGATGCTGACTCGAATCCCCAACGACAGATTCTTCGCAGACTCTATTTTCATCATTTCAACATTGATCATTGTGTACTCGCTTGTTTTTTGTGTGCTTGCCGACCTGCCTGTGCCCAACCGAGGTGTGCGCTTCATGGGCCTGTGTACCATAAAGCCTCCACAGAACGCACGGGAAACCATATTTGCCCTTAAAGCACCGTCCGTAGTACCATCCCGTGAACAAATTGGAGAGGTTTCGACGCAATGACAACGTGTACTGGGAGGTTTTTGACGGGGGTTCTGGCTCTAAGCGTGGGGCTTTTGGGGTGCAATGATGTCCCCATTGATACGCTTCAACGGTCATTTACGGTCAAAGTCGTACAATCGCAAACCAACAAGACCGCAGTAAAAGTGGACTTCCTTTGGGTGATCGATAACTCCTCATCCATGTGCCAGGAGCAGACAGCGCTCTTCCAATCCGTCGGCGACTTCATGGACAAGATCGAAGAGTACGTCAACATCGATTATCGAATCGCTGTGGTGACGACGGACGTGAAGAGCAAAGACCACTATGGAAAATTCCGTCATCATCGAACCACCTTGTTTCCGTTCGCTTGCGGTGAAGAACAGGTGCGTGAGTGTTTGGAAGGAGAAGGGGGTGACGTCTCCTGCCAGAGCACCTACGGTCGCTGTAGCGATGGCACGCTCTGCGTTATTGACCCGGCCACACAAAGCGGTGACTGCGCCAATGGCAGCGTATGCACGCCCAACGGCCCCGGCTGGATCTGTGCCGACGCCCCCGAAAACTTGGATGCGTTGATCAACTGCAACGGATCCGTCAACGCCACGTGTGAGCGTGAGTGCCACACCGCCGTCACCATTCCAAGCGAGCTACAGTGCGTGCCGACGGACTCAGAGGAAGTCTGTGATGAAAAGAAAGCGGCTGTCCTGGCATTGCAAGAAGCCCAACAGAGGGAGGACAATGCCGAATGCGAAGAGGAGTTCACCCTGGATGACCCCTCGACCCAAGACGTCAATGAATCGACGGAGGCTAGCAAGCTGTGCCTCGACGATCCCGACCAGTGCAAATACAAATGCCTCCCCATCGGAAAGAATTCTGTCTGCATCCTCCAACCCGGGGCCAAACAATGTCAGGACTCCGATAAGCTCAAGGCCATCATGTTGGAAGACAACGGTACGGAGGTTCCCTTTCTCCTGCCAAACAATGCCCGCGAGTTGTTCCCGTGCATCGCCATCGTGGGCGCCGAACAGGGCCACAACGCGCGCAACGAAGAAGCATTTTTCGCGACCATCTTGGCCTTGGACAAGAACGGTCCCAACGCCGCCCAGGCCAAGGAATTCCTCCGCGATGAAGCGTACCTGGCGATCGTGTTCTTGTCGGATGAAGACGATGGCTCCGCCGCCACGGATTGCAAACCAGACAACAGCAAGGACAAATGGACCAACGCGTGCATCACGTACGACGAAGCCATCAAGCCGTGCAAGTACCTGAAAGCGGTGAGCGATGACAAGGACAACAAGGGCAAACTCATGACAGTGGACGACGCTGTCAACGCAGTTAAGGCACTCAAAGGCGATGCCGGGCGCATTCTAGTGGCCTCTATTGTGGGCGATTCCGTCTCGGACGATCCAACTCAGGTCGCTCTGGAGCAGCAACTCTACAAAGATTCCAAGTGTGGCGGCGATACCTGCCCCACCTGGGCCGCCCACATGAAGAAGAGCACGATCTGCACCGCACCGGGTGTATCGGCGGAATACGGTGAACGGTACATCCACTTTACGGAGCGATTTGGAGACAACGGGATTATCACCAACATCTGCGACGACCAAGGGATTGCTCCCGCGCTCGACAAGATCGCGCTGCGTATTGTCAAAGTGTTCAGCAAACTGTGCTTACCCCACCCAATCAAGGACGAGGAGACTCTTGTTGTCCGTAAAATCGGGCCGGAAGGAACCTGCTCAGACGGCAACCAATGCACGGTGCTGAGCGTGGGCGCGTGCGGAGGAAATCCCAACGATTGTAATCCCATAGAATACATCCTCGAGAAAGGGGAGACCGGGTTGTCGTACAAGTTTATCAAGTCGGCAGACTGCAAAGACACACCGGACCAAACTGCCATCTTCTTCAACTTCGACCCAGAGCAGGGTCTGGAAGTGGAAGTGGAGTACATCGCCGAACCAACCCTCAACACAACTCCCTAAGAGAGTTAGAACCGGCCCGACGCCGCCGTGAACAGG
>CAUZBV010000184.1:0-6950 GCA_963578115.1 Myxococcales bacterium | reverse complement strand
CCATACGATTCGTGTGGAAGCGTTTGGGTCCGAACTCTCCATCTGGCTCGATCAGAACGGCGATGGCGCGATAAACGAGGTCGATGAACTCGTCTTTCAGGTGGAGGACGCCACCCACGGGAATGGAAAAATCGGCTTGTATGCCTTTGACAACAGTTGCGAAGGCGATGCCGACGATTGTTGGTTCGACAACGTCCTGGTTCAGGAGCTGGTGGACGACATTGTGGATGCGGACGGCGACGGCATCCCCGACGACGCGGACAACTGCCCCGTTGACGCCAACCCCGACCAAGCCGACACGGATGGAGACGACAAGGGCGATGTCTGTGACAAGTGCCCGAACAGCAATCCGGACGACAAGGACAACGACGAGGTCTGCGACAACGACGACAACTGTCCGGACAAGCCCAACACAAACCAGGATGACGATGACTTGGATGGCAAAGGAAACCCATGCGATCCCTGCCCCAACGCGTTCCTAGACGATTCGGATTCGGACAAAGTGTGTGACAACGAAGACAATTGCCCCACCATCGCCAATCCCAAACAAGAAGACAGCGACAATGATTCCATTGGTGATTTCTGCGACGACGATCCCTATGGCACGGGATGCCCCTTGGGGATTAAGGACAAGGATGACGACGGGATCTGTGACAACATCGACAATTGCCCGAAGGTGGCGAATCCCAAGCAAGAAAACGCGGACTTGGACGCCAAGGGCGACGCGTGCGATCCCTGCCCCAACGCGTTCGCGGATGATTCCGACAAGGACAAGGTCTGTAACGACGTGGACAATTGCGTGTGGGTGAAGAATACGGATCAGGCCAACGCCGACTTGGACAACTTGGGCGACGTGTGTGATCCCTGTCCAAAGGATCCGGACAACGACATCGACAAGGATTTACATTGCGCCAACGAGGACAACTGCCCCTCGCTCTTCAACATCGGCCAGGAAGATGGGGACAACGATGGGGTCGGCGATGTGTGTGATGAATGTCCGACGAGCTTTGGTCAAGATCCGGACAAGGATGGCGTGTGCGGGGCGGACGACAATTGCCCAAACGAACCCAATCCGGAGCAAGAAGATAGCGATCAAGATGATGTAGGCGACGCGTGTGATCCCTGTCCCGCCGACGCGGACAACGACGGGGACAATGACACGATCTGTGCGCCCGAAGACAACTGTCCCGATGTCTTCAACGTCAAGCAAAACGACCAAGACGACGACAAGGTCGGCGATCTGTGTGACGAATGTCCGCTCGATGCGGCCAATGACGTCGACGACGATGGCGTCTGTGGCAACGAAGACAACTGCCCAAGCGAATACAATCCGGACCAAGCCGACAGTGATGGGGATGGACACGGCGACGTGTGCGATCCGACGGTCGGACCGCCGGATACGGTTCCCATTCCACCGGACACGAGCGGGGACACCACGGTGTGGCCGGACGGCGATCAACCCGGTCTGGATGGTGGTACGGGCCCCACGGTGGGACCAGGTTCCTCGCAACCATGGCAGCAGAGCCTCTCGGGTCAGCCCGGTCCTCCCACGATCGTGATGACATTGCCGGGCGAAGACGCGGGCTGTGGTTGTCGAGCGACACCGCAATCCCACTCGCCGTGGGGTGGCGGACTCATGGCCGGTCTATTTGGCCTGTGGATGTTCAATCTGCGTCGCCGAGTGCGTCAGACGCTCTAATTCGAACCAGCGCGAATGATGGAACTACGGGTGTCGGGTGGTGTGTTGGGCCGCCGAGGGCAAAGGCCCCTTGTGGTGGTGACGCGACCTAGCTTGCAGCGTCCAACTCAGCGACGACCTCGCGGACGGCGTTGACCGAATGGTCAAACGCGGTTTTTTCCGAGTCGCTGAGTGGGATCTCCACGGGACGTGCGCCTTTTGCATCAATTTCAGTCAGTACACCAGCGAACAAGCCGTCATAGCCGTATTCACCGCTGAGGCGGGTACAGGCCGGAACGACAATGCGTTGGTCCAGGAGATACGCCTTTGCCATCTTGACGGCGGCCAGCGCTGTACTGAAGATCGCCGACCGTCCCTGTCGTTGGATGATCGTGCGTCCCCGTGCTCGGACGGACGCCGTAATCTCTTCGATTTGACTGTCCGTGAGCAACGAACGGAGGGGTTTGTGACCCACGGTGGCTTGACTGGTAACCGGCACCATGGTCGGACCGTGACCACCCAGCACCACCGCGTTCACTTGTGAGGCGGGGCGATTGGTGGCCAATGCGGCCTGAATGGTGAATCGACCCGTGTCCAAAACGCCCGCTTGGCCCACCACGTGACTCGCCGGGTAGCCCAAGTTCCGATAGCCCAACTCCACCATGGCATCCAGTGGATTGGTGACCATGATCATGAATGCACCGGTGCACGCGTCGCCCACAGCGCGGGTTAGATCGCCCACGATGGGGATGTTGATCCCGATCAAATCCGCGCGGGTCTGATCGGCTCGGCGTGGTAATCCGGCGGTGAAGATGATGGCGTCACAGCCCTTCAGGTCTTGCACATCGGCCGTGAGATGGATCGAGTCGGCGCTCTGCAAGATGCCTATGGCGTCCAGGAGCTCTTCATACGCGCCCGCTTGGGCTCCCGGTACTTGCTCAATCGCTTCCTTGCGGTCAAATGCCACGATGTCGCAGGTTAAGTTTGGATCTTGAACCAACGCTTTCGCCGCCTCAATTCCAATGCCACCAAATCCAACGAGTCCTATCTTTGCCATACTGTCCTCTTCGCGTTTTGAAGGGATTATAGGTATCGACTTCCGCCGGGTTGTCAAGCGTTGCAGCGAAAGTGTTTACGGCGTGGTGATCGCCGGGCGAAGAATGTCGCGGACGAGGGCCTCGATTTTCCGGGGTTCAATGGGCTCGTCCGCCAAGTGTTGCTCCAAGAGTTGAGCGCGTAGTTCCACCAAGCCCTGTGCCGCCTCGTAGAGGGGATCGGCACTGGTTTGTCCAATGGCCACTCGATTCATGGCCGTCACCAACGCGGGTGGCCCCATCGCCCATGCTTCTGTGTGGGTCAGCACCTGGGTGGATGGGCGCGCTATGCCCGAAAGGAAGCCGATGTCACGCAGCAAGTAAAACAGGCCCCCCCATGTATTGAGCGCAGGAGGGAGCGGCATGTTCAACAGGCGCGAAGGGTCGAATCCCAGCTTTACCCCCGCGTTGCCCGAAGAATCGACGGCCCATTCCAAACGCATGTAGCGCTGCATGTAGCGTCCAGAACGCCAGAGGCCCATGGTACGGCGCGTGAGACGGGCTGCCGCGAATGCACCGACTCCGCTTGCTATTAACGCCAACATGGAGGGCCAGTGGAGTCGTACGAAGATGCGAATGAGCACCAAGAACGAGATGATACCGGCCACAATGGGCGCGGCACAGCCCACCAGCGCTTGTTTGGCCACGCGGCCGAGATCCAAGGGCGAGGGTTGTGGTGTGGGACCTGTGCGACGTTCCGTCAAGAGCGCGCAGAATTTGTCGGCTCCCAGGAGAATCAACAACGCTGGGATGCCGCCCGTGCCATCGTTGGCTTGGGTCAGTATCGCGCTCAGCTTTTCGTGGGCGATGGTCAGCCCCCCTTCGAACAACGCGCCCTTGAGTTGTTCTGAACGTTGGGAAGCCACTTTATGGAGCACGTCAACCACATTCGAGTCTTGGCTCGCGACGATGTCTATCAGGGGATCGCGCCCAGCGTTGGTGACGACGCCAGGGATCGGTTCGAGTTGTGCGGGAGGGCCAAAGTGATGAACCATGGCGAAGAGTCGCTCGCCCTTGCTGTGAATCGCGAGCCACCAACGTTCATCGTCGGTCCGGGTTATTCGGATTGCGAAACTCTTCTCGGCACGGCTCCAGCGGGCCAGTCGCGCGTCGGCCTCGATCGCGCTGGTTTTGTCGGGGCTCGTGACCACGCCGCGCCACTCGTCCTGCATGAGCGTCGCGGACTCTGCGGCCACCAACTTGTCGAAGGCATCGCGTGTGCCACCTCGCGTCAGTAACAAGTGATAGTGGACGCCGGTTGGGTCGATGGCCTCGCCGATGGTGTGTTGGTCTGTCATTGTGTCAGTTGAGAACCTGTATTAGGAATACGGATGTTTCCGTCTCCACCCAGTCTTTGCCATCTATGCCGACTTTGAGCAAGAGCGCTGCGTCTTTTCCGTTCCATGTGGCCACGACACTACTGACCACTAGGTACAAATTCATGATGTACTCCAGTCCATCCGACCCGTGGATGAGAGGGCGACGCTTGTAATAGAAAGTACCCAGCAAATCGCCTTCGACCGTTTCAAGAACCCCCTTGACGTCCACACGGTCGACGTCGTCGGCGAAGGCATCCGTACGGAGGGCACACACGATCATCCAGGCCCCTTGGGGACCCATGACCACCTGCGCGAGGTCGTCGGCCGCGAGTGGGTCAAAGTCATCGGTGGCGATCTGGCCCTGCGGGTTGGTGCCGATTTCGATGAACGCGTTACCAGCGCTGTCTTTCGTTTGGGCATCCACCGACGGCGATGGCGTGTGGGTCCCACAACTGAGGACAAAACACACGAGTGCGGTGATGAGTCGAACGTGGCTCATGGCGGGAGTGTACTTGCGCAGGGGATAGCACTCAAGGCTTCGACCGTGTGTGCGTCGGTGCGATGGGCCCGCCTAGTCGACGAAAGGTGTCTCCGTGGGGACGGCTTCAATGGCGCAGGGTCCCGACAATGTGCCACACGCCCCGACGAGTTTCTCGCCGTCAAACGCCGCTTGGCACTGCGCTCCAGTAGCGGGCAAAAAGAGGCTCAGTGCGGCGTCTTTCGCTTGGCCCCAGGCACCGGCAAAGATGGGATGATTGGACGTGACTTGCACGGTGCAGCCGCCTGCATCGGTCAGGTGAAGCAGGACGGTCTCGTGGCCGCAATCCATGAGATCCCACCAACCGCCGATCCAGTCGCATCCTTCGATAGGCTCCTCTGATTCGTCAGCAGCAGAGGCCTCTTCATCGGTCGTTTCCGTCTGGGCGCCGACCGTGGGCGTTTGGGGTGCCTCACCAAAGTCGCAGCCGACGGTCATGGAGAGGAGACAAAATAGGGCCATTCGTCGCATGCTCCATCCTAGGTCGCAATGGGCGAATCCGCGAGAAATTGGTGCCCCAAAAACGGGAACTCAGAATGTGCGCTCGGCGGGTGGACCCGGTTCCGAATGGTTTGTGTCGGTTGGGGTTATTGGGGGCTCTTGGCCAGCTTGCTGATGTGATTGGCAACGGCGCTTTTTTCTTCCGGGGTGAGCGCCTTGGCCACGGCCTTCATGGGTTTGGGGATCCTTCTCGAGAGCGTCTTCAAGATCTTGGCCTTGGGCAGTCCAGCGATCGCGGGAGTCTTTTTGGTCTTTTTCTGTTTCCCCATGAGATTCTTACCATGACAGGCCGCGCACTTCCGCAGGATCCGCTCCAAATCAATGGCTTGGAAGGGTTCCCCGTCTTCCATTGCATTCACCGGTGTGGCAGCGGGGGGATTGGTTGGAGCGTTGGCACCCAGCAAGAGGCCGCAGACGGCGATAGTGATCAGTGCGATGAGTACTAGGCGAGTCATTGCGTTCTCCTTCTCAGCAGTCGTCGAATGGATACTACCGACTTCTGCACTGGAATCCAATCCTCTCGATCCGTCGAGAACAGGCAAAACTCCTGTCATCCCAACCAAGGGATGGGAAGGGAGGTCTATTCTCCAAACGGGGCTCGTATGGTCTGACTTGTGACCTGTGCGTCGGCGAGAGTACCTGCCACGGACACGTGTAATGCGGTGCCGGGATCAAACTGTTTACGCCGAACATAACCCAGAGCAAGGATGCTTTCGCGTTGTGGGGAGAAGACGCTGCTGGTAATGGTCCCACAGGCTTTGTCGCCTTCCGGGGATGGAAAAATTTCGGCCCCCACTTCGGGCAGTGACTCTCCCGAAATGGTGAGCTGGCGGAGCTCTTTGTTTGTGTGGCCCCGGTGGAACATACGCGCCAGTACTTCTTGACCCACGTAACAGCCCTTCTCCCAGTGAATGGCGTCCAGCATGCACGCCTCCAAGGGGATGATGGTGCCATCCATGTCCACACCATATCGTGGGATGGCCGCCTCGATACGCACGACCTCAAGGTCGTCACCGCTCACAGCCACGGCACCCTGAACGGTCAATTCGGCGGTCACCGAGTCGACCACATCGGACGGCACCAAGAGGTCATATCCGTCGTGGGGGCCGCGGCGATGACGTGCGATTCGAAGAGACACGCCCGCCCAATCGGCGAGCGTGATGTCCGCCTGGGGATGGCCGAGTACCTCGGCTGCAGCCGGGCCTTGCACCGTGACGAGGGTTGTCTTTCCCATGTGTTCATCAAAGGTGATGCGTTCGGCCACAATATATTTGCGGAGTGACTCCACCAGGGGTGCGATCCGGGAGGCATCCATGATCAGCATCAACTGTTCACCGTCGTGATCGTTGAACAATTGAAAGTCCTGTTGGACTTTTCCCTTGATGTTCACCACACATGCGTACCGGCTTTCGCCGGGCCCCAAGCCATTGACATCTTGGGTGATCATGCCGTGGAGCCAGCGTGTCCGATGGCGGCCGCCGATGGCCAGAACGGATTGATCCGCCAATATGCTGAAACCCGCATGCTGGTGAAGCGCCATATAGTTCTTGGTTGTCATGGCATGGCGGTAGCATGCCCATCTTCGTTACGTCAACCGGACGTTGTCCTGTTGACAAGCCCTACCGATTCGGTGTGATCATTCCGGGGTGACGACGACACAAAGCGATGGAATGAGACGTCGATTGGGACAGGTGCTTTGGGCCCTCGCTACGTTTGGCCTGATGATGGCCTGTGGCGGTGCGGGTGGTGCGGGCGCCGGCAATTGGCGAGCCCAAGGCAAGGTAGCCCTGGAACAGGGGCGGCTGGCCGTGGCTACGCAC
>CAUZBV010000183.1:0-6973 GCA_963578115.1 Myxococcales bacterium | reverse complement strand
AAGAAGACCTGTCTGGGGGGTCAATACACCGATTGTTCCGTCAAGAAAGTGGATGAACTCTGCGATGGACTGGACAACGACTGCGATGGCTTGACCGATGAAAGCTGGCCCACCTTGGGGAAACCCTGTTCGGTGGGCAGCGGCGATTGCATTTCCATCGGTCAGTACATCTGTTCACCCTTCCTGACGGGACCCGTGATCTGTGATGCGCCGGCAAAGCAATCGGTGACCGAGATTTGCGATGGGAAAGACAACGACTGCAATGGACTCACGGACGAAGACATCTACCAAGTGTGTCAAACCTTCTGCGGCACAGGGTACGAGGTGTGCAAGAACGGTGTCTTTTCGAATTGTACGGCGGTCGCGGTCAAAGAAGAGACGTGCAACGGCTTGGACGATGACTGCAACTCGTTGGTTGATGACATCAACCCCATTTCATGCACCGGTGTGTGTGGAACGGGCTTCAAACTCTGCGTCAACGGCGTGTTGGCCGGTTGTTCCACCGACGGAGTGAACGAGCTCTGCGACGGTCTGGACAACGACTGCGATGGTCTGACCGACGAGGGAGCCGATGGCGGTACTCTGGAGCTTTCCTGCATTGCCAACTCGGTCTGCAAAGACGGCATCCAAAAATGTTTGCCCGGTGGTGTCTCCGGTCCATGCGTTCCGCTTCAAGTGGCGTCGTCGGAATTGTGTGATGGTGTGGACAACGACTGTGATGGCCTGACCGATGAAGGTGTCGGGGGCGACCCGGTGAGTGTCGAATGTTATTCGGGGCCGTCCGGTACGCTCGACGTCGGCGCGTGTAAGTCCGGAAAACGCCTGTGTGGACCCGGTGGATCGTATGGTGTCTGCACTGAAGAGGTCACCCCTAGCGCGGAATCATGTGATGGTATCGACAACGACTGCGATGGTTCGACCGATGAAAGTCCAGGCGGGATCTGCAAGCTCGTACCGGGTTGTGCAGCGGGGTACTGTCTGTGTGGGCCTGACCAAAATGGCGACTATTATTGCTACCTGGACTAGCGTCCCATTCGTCAACGCCTGTTTCCTCGAGTCCATCCGATCTCGCATCCAGCGAGCTCATGACCGACCAATCTTGTCGGATTTCTGTGGCGTTCTTCACCTGGGTCTGTACACCGGTTAGACTGCGGTTGGAGGCATTGATTATGGCACGTCATATCGGTATTTTGCTACAGGGACTGGCCGTCATGGTGCCCGCCCTATTCACCTTTTGGGTATTGTGGGCCATGGTTTCCTGGTTGGACGGGCATATGGGAGCCCTGTTGAAGAGTATCCCGTACTTGGAGACCTTTCCCGGCCTGGGAATCTTGGTCGCGTTTGTCATCATCTACATTGTCGGTTTGTTGACTCGACTCTGGTTGTTCCGGAAAGGGTTTGGTTTTGCCGAGAAGCTCATACGGCGTGTTCCATTAATCAAGACGCTCTACGGTTCGGTTCGTGACATGTTGCAGTTTTTCGGCGGCAACAAGAAGAAATCCAGGGGCGAAGCCGTTCAGGTCAACTTGGGGGAGATGGGCTACATGATTGGCGTGAGCACCAGTGCACTGGCCGACGATGGTGAGCGAATTGGCGTGTACTTACCGCTCAGCTATCAAATCGGTGGATTCTTGATCTACATGCCTCGAACGCGAGTAACCTCGGCAGGAATGAGCGTGGAGGAAGCGCTAAAGCTGGTCTTGACCGGTGGCATGGGGGTCCAAGTCGACGAGGAATCCACGCCCACCTAACCCAGGGCGGCCAGCCAACCTGCCAAGAGATCGTAGCTTTCGCCAAGCGCCTGAATACGGATCCCCTCGTTTTGCTGATGGGCCTGTGCGGGGGCGCCGGGGCCGCAATTGACGGCATCGATGCCAATGGCGCTGAACTGAGCGACATCGGTCCAAGCTTGCTTGGGCTCGGGGTCACCTGTTTTGGCCAACAGCGAGCGCAGCAATGGATTGTCCAGGCAGGTGTGGCCGGAGGGGGCCAGATCCCGAAAGGTCACGTCGCACTCCCCATCGATCAAGTCAATGATGTCTTGCTGGCCTTGCTCCAAGGTTTTGCCGGGTGCAAATCGGTAATTCAAGTTGAGCTGAAATTCATCGGGAACCACATTGCGCGTGCCCGTTTTGTGGGCCATCGTTACGGTGGCCACTTCGTAAAATGTCAGGGGACCGAAGCTCACGGCTCGCCGCTCTTGTTGACGCAGTCGATTCAAAAGGGGGCCTGCCGCGTGGATGGCGTTTTCTCCTTGCCAAGGTCGTGCGCTATGGGCGCGTCGACCGGAGAAAGTGAGCGTCGCGTGAATTCCCCCCACACAACCTACCTGTACGCTGTTGTCCGTCGGTTCCATGCAGATCACCAGGGCGGCTTGATGCAGGAGTGGCTCTTGGTCCAACAGGAGTCGAAGTTGATTGCGTTCGTATGCGCCCTCCTCTTCTCCATAAAATGCAAGGGCAAGGTCGACTGGGAGGGCATCGATTTTCAGGGTTTCCGCCAAGTGCAGCATGACCGCCAGGGCTCCTTTCATGTCGCTTGCGCCACAGGCCTCTAGCCAATCTCCTTGAATATTCGGTGGCCGATCTTGGCGCGGTGGAACCGTGTCCAAGTGGCCGGCCAAAATGACCAGGGACTTGTTCTCGCGTCGGTCATGTGGTGAGACAAATATGCTGTCCTTGTGCCGTGTGACCTGCCATTGGGCATGGGCAACGAACCGGTTTTGTACCCAATCACAGATCTCTTTTTCGTTGCCCGTGACGCTGGCAATGCCACAGAGTTCCAGTGTGGTTTGAGCCAGGACTTGCTGTCGTTCAGACAGAGACATGGAACGCTCGCAATGCGTCGTTGAGACTCGTCTTTCGGTCGGTTGATTCTCGGCGTTGGCCGATGATGAGCGCACACGGTACGTTGAACTCGCCGGCAGGGAACACCTTCGGGCGTGTGCCAGGTATGACCACGCTTCTCGCGGGTATACGTCCTGAAATGGGCACGGGTTCGGTGCCGGTGACATCAAAAATCCGCGTGCTAGCGGTCAGTACAGTTCCCGCCCCAATCACCGCTTCCCGTTCGACAACAATCCCTTCCACAATGACGCATCGGCTGCCGATGAACGCACCGTCCTCGATGATGACAGGCGACGCTGAAGGCGGTTCCAATACGCCACCGAGTCCTACGCCACCGCTCAGGTGAACGCCCGAGCCAACCTGGGCGCAGCTCCCCACCGTTGCCCAGGTATCGACCATGGTTCCGCTGCCCACATAGGCGCCAATGTTCACAAAGCTCGGCATCATAATGGCGCCGGCTTCCAAGAAACTCCCATAGCGGGCAACTGCGGGGGGAACCACACGAATTCCGGCCTCTTTGAGGTTGGTTTTAGGGGGCATCAAATCGCGGAAACGCAGATCGCCGGCTTCGAAATCCTCGACCTTGCGGAGTCGAAAATACAGCAAGATAGCCTGTTTTACCCAGGCATTGACGCGCCACTCGCCCGGCGTGTCCGTGGGCTCTGCGACGCGGATTTTCCCGGCGTCTAGCAGCGCGATCGTTTCCAGCACCGCCTCTTTGATTCGGGGTTCGCCGAGTTGATCGGGGTTGTCAAAAGCGCTTTGAATGAGGCTAGCGTATGCGTCCATGAAACGACCGTAACGCCATGATTTCAAGATGTCCAGGCCCGAACGCATCCCTTGTGCCGAACCAGTCCATGAACGCACCATTGAGCACGATATTCGGGCACGTACTGGTGGGGTTGGGAAGCGTGTGCATCACGACGCGCTTGACGAGTAACGGGAATCGATCGACTCTGCGGATGGTTCTTGCGAGGATGGGTGTGATGAACAGAGCGTTTTTGGCGGTGATTATGGCGATGGTGATGGGCGCAGTCGTGTGCCACGCAGATACGCCCATATCCTTGCATCGCAGTGCTGTGGTTAATCTATTGCTCTCGAAGCAAGGGTTTCCAACGGCAAAGCAGATCCTCCGAACCGGCAAGGCCAGGGTGACGGTTCGCATCTTGACCGGACTGGTCACCGAAAAGGACCTCAATCCGGTGATTCGGTTAAACGCCTTGCGTGCGCTGGAGTATTTTCCCACGAAAAAGACGGAAAATTTCTTGGGCTCTCTACTGTACGATCGGTACCGTCCCTTGATGTATAAGGTGACCGCGATGCGTGCGATGGCCCGCGCATTCGGCTCCCGCGTGTATTTTGAACTATTGCCCTTTCTTCGAGATTCCCAGGCGCAACTTCGGGAAGGGGCGGCGCTGGCGCTTGGGGAGATCGATGATCCGCGCGTGCTAGCCAATTTGAGCAACCACTTGACCCATGAGCAGGAATTATTTGTGCGCGTTGCTATTGAACGGGGCATGAAGCTGATTCGAGAGCGTGAGCGAAAGCGTGCCCGTGAGCGCGCTCGCAAAAGAGAAGAGAAGATGTCCAAATGAGGTGTCGGAGGAGCCAATGCGGTTAACAGGAACGTATACAGCGATAGTGACCCCATTCAAGGCGGACTTGTCCGTTGATGAATCTGCGCTACGCGCCCACATTCAACGCCAATTGGATGCGGGAATTGATGGGATTGTTCCATGTGGAACAACGGGCGAGACACCCACCTTGACTATGGACGAATACAAACTTGTCGTGAGCACGACTGTTGAGGTGGTGGATGGACGTGTTCCCGTCATCGCGGGAACCGGAAGCAACAACACCGTCCACACCATTGAATGGACCCGAACGGCCAAGGAGTTGGGTGTCGATGCGGCGTTGGTGGTGACCCCCTATTACAACAAACCCGGTCCTTCGATGATGGAAGCTCATTATCGGGCCCTGGCTGAAGAAGGCGGTCTGCCGATCGTGTTGTACAACGTACCGGGTCGTACAGGTTCCAACATGTTGCCGTCTACCACCGCAGCCCTGTCCACGCTCGATTCGGTGATTGCGATCAAAGAAGCCTGCGGCAGCTTGTCGCAAGTGCAGGAGATCTTGACTCAAACCAACGCGGATCAGTTTACGGTTGTCAGTGGAGATGATGCCTTGGCGCTTCCCATGTACGCTTTGGGATCCCATGGGGTCATTTCGGTCGCATCGAATGTGGTGCCGGCGGACATGAAAGCCATTCATCAACGGTACAGCGCTGGTGATGTGGATGGCGCGGCCGCCATCAATGCGAGACTCTTTCCCCTGTTCCAGGCGTTGTTTTGCGAATCCAATCCCGTGCCGTGCAAAGTGGCGCTGTCCATGCAGGGGCATATGACATCGGCGGTTCGCCCGCCACTGGGACCCATGCAGGAAAGCAGCGTGAAGCGCGTGCGGTCCGTGATGACGGGATTGCAGTTGCTGTGAGTTCGGTCATTCGAGTCGGAATTGCGGGTGCGTGCGGTCGAATGGGCCGTGCCATCGCGGCCGTGGTCGACGAGCATCCCGATGTGGTGCTGGGTGCTGTATGGGAACATCCTCAACATCCCCAAGTTGCTGAACGTTATCATGCGGACTCTGAGCACGTTGTGTTGTGTTTACCGGATGGCTTCGAAAACGATGTGGATGTGTTAATCGACTTTACTTCGCCCAGTGCGACCGCGTCACACGCTCGTTGGGCCAGCGCTCATGGCGTAGCGATGATCGTGGGCACCACAGGTCTGGAGACGGAGCATCATGAGGCCTTGGAGGACGCCGCAAAGCACATCGCGTTGGTACAAGCGGCCAACATGAGTGTGGGTGTGAACGTTCTGTGCCAGTTGGTGGCCGAAGCCACGCGTATGCTCGCGAGCGACTACGACATCGAGATCCTGGAGACGCATCATCGCCACAAAGTCGACGCTCCCAGCGGCACAGCGATGCGATTGCTCGACGTTATTCAAGATACTCAACAGGATCTGAGCCCACGATTTGAACGACATGGCGTGATCGGCGCTCGACAGGACAACGAGATAGGCATCCAAACGCTCCGAGGAGGAGACGTTGTTGGCGAGCACACCGTCTTGTTCTTAGGCAATGGAGAACGGGTAGAGCTCACGCACCGCGCAACCGATCGGTCCATTTTCGCGCGAGGTGCTGTGCGGGCAGCTCTTTGGGCATCTAGGCAGTCGGCGGGTCGTTACACCATGGCCAACGTCCTGTCGGATTGATCGCCGGCGAACACCCCGCACGAAACAAGCAGTGATTTTTTTTGAGGGTTTCCCAACTGCTCTTACACTGGAGCAAGGGAGGCCTGGCCATGGAATTAAATGCCGGACAGTTCATCACGATTCTACGGCATGGTGAGCGAGGGTATCACGCGCTCTTCGACGTGGAGACGATTCGCCGAGCCTTGAGCCGGCCACTGGATACCCAGAGGTTGGTCGATGGTGAGGTCTTCAGTGAGGTCAAAGAAGCCGTGGTGAAGCTGGTAGGAATTCGGGATCTTGCGCGGCAACGTCTCTTCATCAATACCCTCTCATTGCCCCTTCAAGACATTCTCGTACGGCTCTACTTCCGCCTGCTGGAACAATACATGCAGAAACGGTCGTTTACCCTTCATTGATGATGGGTTTCAGTGCGATGCCTTCACCTGAATTGAAGCGCAACAAGTTTATATAACGATGTGATTGTGCCGCCACCAGCCACGGTGGACTGGCGTTCCATGTACACACGCCCATACTCAGCGCCTAGAAAACCAATTGACGCATTCGTGCTCACTGTTTATCTTTTGCCGCTCCAACGCGAGTAGGCCGGGTTACGGTGTCTAGATGAACGTGAACATCAATCGAAGCAGTGAGAGTACCCAATGGGTTCGCTCGTCCTTGATCCAAGGGGACCACCAGGTGTGGTTGACCGGAGTGAGTGCGCGAGCAGTGCTCGAAGATTCCTTGCACGAAGGGGTTACTGAGCTCATCACGACCGCAACCCCGGCGCAATGTGACGACGTACTCGCCAAGCTTCCTGTGACGCTGGACCCGGCACAAATTGTCCTGACTTCGTTGGCGGAACAGTCGTTGGAG
>CAUZBV010000182.1:0-7013 GCA_963578115.1 Myxococcales bacterium | reverse complement strand
CCGCCATTGAACAAACATTTCCCCGCCTTCAGGCAGCCATTCGAAGACTCACAATCCACAACCGATCCGGGCCCACAAGCGTCGCCCAATAGGGAACAAAAACCCTGCTGGAAACAAAGAACCGATCCTTTGCAATCGGTGTCGGAAGCCGGACCACACTCATGGCCGGGCAACAACGTGCAGTTCCCTATGTAGGCACAGGCCACCGAGGAAGCACAGTGGGACGACTGGGTGGGTACGCATTCAAAGCCCAAAAGACCCAGCCCACAGTTGCCTTGCAATTGGCACACGGTCGACGATGCGCAGTTTTCTTCCGATCCGGCCACACAAGTACCACCCAACAAAGAACACTCCCCGTAATAGGCGCAATTGCCCGACTCTTTGCAGTCCGCTTCGCTTCCCGGCTCACAATATCCCTGTTTGAGTGTGCACGCACCGTACACTTTGCAGCCTTTCGAATTCTTACAATCGCTGTCTGAAACGGCCTCACATTGGTCATTAACCAGCGTGCAGGCCCCCGATTTGATGCAAAGTAGTGAGGCCTTGCAATCGGCATCCGAACCCGGAATGCATTGCCCATTCTCAAAAGTGCACATGCCACTTTCGATGCACATCATCGACATCTGACAATCCGCTTCGGATGCCGTGACGCATTGGCCATTCTCGGCGGTGCACTGTGCGCCAAAATAGCAGGTTTGGGACTTTTGACAGTCTGCATCGTTCACGGCAATGCACTCCCCATTGCTCTCGGAGCACATTCCTTCCCACATACACATCATGGAGCCGGCGCAGGATTCGTCGTTCGCCGCACATTCGGTGCCGTTAAAGAAACACTTGCCTTGATCCTTACAGCCAAAGGATTGAGCGCAGTCCTCATCGGAGGTTGCGACGCATTGACCCTCCACAAACGAACAAGCACCGCCTTCTTGGCATCCGAACGATTGCTGGCAATCGTCATCGGATGTCACGACACACACACCGTCGACAGCGCTGCATGCACCCTGTTCGTAACAAATGTATGCGTCTTCACAGTCTTCATCCGACCCGGCAATGCACGCGCCATCTTGGTCTGAACAGAGACCCAGTTCGTAACACGCGAATGTGTCCCAACAGGGTGTCGGCGGGAGATTGTTGCACTTTTCCACGAATAGGTTGCAGATCGCATCGGTCAATCCCGCCAGTTGGAAACAAGAAAGACATTCGTCGGCGTCTTTCGGTTCGTCAGGACAAACCTTATCCAACGGGTAGCCCGCTTCAAAAATACTCATGAACATGCACATCGCCTCGGTCCCATCGGCCCCGACACCCTTCGCCAACTGCCCACAAATGGTCTCACATCCCTCCGATTGCGAGGAGCTTGCATCGATGGGGGACGACCCTGCGTCGGGACAATTTTCTCCCTCACAGGGGGGCGGGGCAAACGAATCATCTGCTGTATCTGCCAAAGCGTCGACGGCCCTCCACACATCCACGATGGAGCTGTCGTCTGTGTTGATCCCATCCTTAGACGACACCGCATCTGCTGCCGGTTCGTCCGAGACATTGGCCCCGCCACCGCAACCAACGAGTGCGAAGACTACTGCACACACGACCCATACAAACTGCTTCATCCGGTCCTCCACACGATGCTTTTTGTGCATCGCTCAAGCCGGCGGAACGTACTGATGCGCTCCCGTTCAAGCAAGAGAAAAGTGTTCGGACCATGCAAAATGGAGGTGCGTGAAAGACCGAAGGACCAAAGCGCATCACATCGACAAGATACAGACCATTCTGTGCATTGCCTTCAATTCTGGTGGACGTCTGGAAGCGAAGCTCATATCCTTCCTGGGCGATGACGTACCCGAAGCACTATAGACGCACATCGATAGAACTGCTGTTGACACTTTGCATGGCATTCCTACTCGTCGGCTGCGGAGACGACCTTTTCGAGGGACCGTATACCGTCACCGTCCTTTTGCCGGACGGAGGCACCACCGAAGTGATCCTGCCAACGGTGTGCATCGGCGTGACCCCTCCCGAGGAAGCTTGGGCGACGCTACCGGGACCCATCACCTCCCCGGAGGCGCCGCCTGAAACCAACCCTGACGCCGATGAGCCTCCTCCGGACGACCCAAACACACCTCCAGGCGACGAGACCGATCCGGAGGCCGGTGACGACGAATCCACCGAAGAAGAGGAGGTCGAAGAGCCGGATCCTTGCGTGCTCTCGCCGAGTACATGCATCGGAAACCCATCCCCCGCGTGGGCACTCACCGACTTTCAACCCCAAAGTTGTGGCTTCGGTGCCACCTATGGACTGGACGTGTTCCATGAGCGTGTCACGTTTGTCGTGCTTCTAGCTGCTTGGTGAGGCTACTGCCAAGCCCAGGTTGGGCGACTTGAAAAGATGCGGTTGGAGATGGGGTTGGCGGGCCTTGACGTGCAATTTGTGACCATCAACAAATCGGACGCTGAGAGTTATCAAGAGAAGCTGACTGACCGCTGTAAATTCCCGCTCTTGCAAGACCTCCCGACCATTGAAGTGTGGGATCTACAAAACGGTCACAAGGACGACATGTTCATTTATGGGGCGGATGGGCTGTTGGCCGATTACCTTCCTCACAGCGGAGAACGGCCCACCAATCTCTCTACGACCGATGGATACCACACCGTCAAGAACGCAATATTGGACGTCGTAAACGCACAATGAAGCCTCCTGTCCATTCAGTCCTATGCTCCCTTCTATGGGTGATGCTCACGCTCAGCGGATGCAGCAACACCCCAGAACCGCCGTTTGCGCCCAACGTCGAAGAGGGCGCCGCCCTCTATGGCAAGTATTGCGCGTTATGCCATGGTCCAGAAGGCGAAGGATATGCCGCAGACAGCGCAACGAACTTGAACAACGTCACGTTCCTGGCCACGAGCAGCGACCTCTTTCTGTACAACGCGATCTCCGAAGGGCATCCCGGAACGACCATGTCGCCGTGGGCCGACTACCGAGGAGGACCACTGGGCGAGACCGACATCTGGAATATCGTGGGATTGCTGCGGAGCTGGCAGACCTTGGCGTCCGTCGATGTCACCGATGCGGTCGTCAAAGGTGTCGCGCTTCGTGGCGAACCGGTCTATGAGGTGTATTGCGAGAGCTGCCATGGTCCCAATGGGAGCGATGGTCCCTATGTCACCTTGAACAACCCACAGTTTCTCGCCAACGCCTCCAACGGGTTCATCCGCTTCGCGATCATCAACGGCCGACCAGACACACCGATGCCAGCGTATCAATCGCAATTGAGTCCGCAGGACATCGATGACGTGGTGACCCTGATCCGAAGCTGGGAAAAACCCATCGATACGGGACCGTTGTTGCTCCCTAGCCTCGATTTGGGTGATCCCACATTGAACCCGGAGGCAGACGATCCCGAGTTTACAGTGGGAGAGCGTTTCATCTCCCTGGACAGCTTGGTGGAAGCCCTTCAAACACCCGCCAAGCTGATTCTTCTGGACGCTCGCCCCCCCCCAGACTACGTCCTCGGCCACATTCCAGGGGCCGTTTCCGTGCCCTTTTATGCCGTCGACGATTTCGTGGACCAGTTGCCGAAGGACACCTGGATCGTGGCGTACTGCGGCTGCCCACACGCCGAATCCAGCGCCGCAGCGGACGCACTCGAAGCCAAAGGGTTCACCCAGATAGCCGTCCTGGACGAGGGGTACGACGCCTGGGAAGAAACAGGGCTTGGTGTGGTTGTGGGCCCAACTCCCTAGAAAAACAATTTCCATCCGTTGACGCTGCCGAAACACCCATGGTAGTCGTTCGACCGTGCTTGAGCAGGAAACCGGTGAGAAACCGGTGCTGCCCCCGCAACTGTAACCGGTGACGACGTTGGCGACACCACTGGTGGATTCCACTGGGAAGGGCCAATCGAGGGTGATCCGGAAGCCAGGACACTGACCAAGGCACAACTGCGAACCGCTTCGGGTGGAAGATGGCGTAGGCAACGTCTTGCCAAGCCCTCCCTTCCCATCGCCGAAGCCCATGAAATAAGGACGATTCCCATGATCACACGACACACGATCCAAGAGACGTCAGCCCGGTGGGGGCTCGTGAGCCTATTGGCTCTTTCCTTTTCGTTAACCGCTTGTGGAAGCAACAACACCGATGAGTCCAACACCGACGCCATCGAAATCGCCGGCAGTTGGGAGAGCAATTTTGGTGGATTGGAGACCATCTCATCTGAGTCGTGGGCAAACGAATGGCTCACCACAACCGTCATCGAGTACAGCAACGACGACAATTGGACCATCACCCAAAATCCAGATGATGATGAGTTCAACCCCAGCCAGTTCAGCAGGGTTGTCTGGACCGAACCGACCGACGACGCCTTCTATTACTGCATGGTGGCCTTTGGACTGGACACTGCGGATGATGCGCGCAACGCCACAGAGACCGCCGATGACAGCGACCCGGACAACAGCGGTTGTGGCGGGTTTGAGTGGACAAAGCTCAGCAGACCTCAACCCACTGAGCCCGTATCCAACGACTCCGAATAGGGGAAAAAACGGCCCGGGCGGTTCGGGATGCCCCTGGGTAACAATCCTGATAGGATACGCGACCATGCCGACCGATACCACCACCGATCTTTTCCTGTCACTCACACCCGACAAAGTGCTTGGAGCTGTGGAGGCAGGAGGGCTGCGATGCAACCCGGTTTGCTACACGCTCAACTCCTTCGAGAATCGCGTCTATGAGATCGAACTGGAGGATCAAACTCGGATCGTCGCCAAGTTCTATCGCCCAAAGCGCTGGACGAAAGAGCAAATCGAAGAAGAGCACCAATTTCTTACCGATTTGGAAGAGGCTGAGATCCCGGTCTGTGGCGTCTTGCCCTTTCCGGACGGCACCACCGTAAAACAAGTCGACCATATCTATTACAGTTTGTTTCCTCGGCGGGGTGGCCGGGCCCCCGATGAGCTCAGCGATGACCAAGTGGAGCGCTTGGGTATGTTCGCAGCACGGATCCACAATGTGGGCGCTCAACGACCCGCTCACCACCGAATTCGGCTCTGTGCAGACACCTATGTGCGCCAAAACCTTGCCTGGCTCGGTGCCAACAACACCCTGCCCGAGACGCTCCATGACCGCTACTGTACAGCGGCCAATGGCATCGCAGACATCGCCGACGAATGGTTGGACGGCGTGGCCGTTCAACGGGTTCATGGGGATCTTCATCTGGGCAATCTCTTGCTTCGAAACGACATCTTCTTTGCCCTGGACTTTGACGACATGGTGATTGGACCGCCGGTCCAAGATCTCTGGCTCCTCCTTCCGGGCACGGATCAACACACACGACGACAGCATGAGATTTTCGTGGAGGCCTATGAACAGTTCCGGGCCTTCGATCGAACCACACTTCGCCTGATCGGACCCTTGCGAGGTTTGCGTTATATCCACTACGCCACATGGATTGCGCGTCGCTGGCACGATCCGGCGTTTCCACAGACATGGCCCCATTTTGGAACGGAAGACTATTGGCGCACTGAAACCGCCGATCTGGAAGATCTATTGCGGACCATTCGCCAGAGCGATCCAAGCCAAACCACTGTGCCGGAACCGGAAGAGGAGCTAACAAACAAGGACTTCTTTTGGGACATGGACGACTAGTGCTCCCTTTCCATTGTAGTCAGAACACGCTTTCGCACGGAGTCGTGCCGTGAAAACCATCCGCCCATGGAAAGGGTCTGCTCTGGCCACTGTGGTGGGGCTGTTGGCCATGGTCGCGCTTGGATGGATTGCACACGAACGCTATCTTGCCGAGAAGCCTGTCGCGGCCTCAACCGAGTCGTTCGCAGTCAAAACCCATCCAGCCATCACCGACCAATTGGTGGTGGTGGTGGTGGATGGCTTGCGTGAAGTTGTGGCCTTTGATGAAGACATCATGCCCACCTTTCATTCGTTGGCAGCGCGAGGCGCCTCGGGCGTACACATCACCCCTCCAATGACATTGACCACGCTCGCGGTCCTGACCATGGGGACCGGAACCGAGCCTGGGGTGAGCCGAGCACTGAAGAACTTCGATGCCGCCACCTATGACGACGAGAGCGCACTCCAGGTATTGAATGAAGCGGGAGTATCCATTGCGTTGCTCGGGGATGCGGCGTGGACCCAACTGTTCGGCGTACACGCAAAACACACCCTCTCCTTGCCTGATCACGGTTTTTATCATGGGGGCCATGGGGATTTGGCGGACACGGATCGCCACGTTTTCGAAGAAGCCTTAAAAACCATACATACATCCACATCGGACGGAAAACCCTTGTATCCCCTTGTCATCGTCCACGTCATCGGCACGGACAAGACAGCGCACAAGAGTGGTGCACACGTCAAAGAGAGTGACGGGAGCCCAAGCGCGTATTCCCGAGCGTGTGCCGCCATCGACCAAGAGATCGGTCGGTTGGTAAAGTCTGCGGCTCCAACAACCACCTGGATGGTGCTGGCCGATCACGGCGTGAACAAATGGGGTAGCCATGGAGGCGGAGAAGAAGACGCGCGTAGGGCTCCCTTCGCCATAGCCGGTGCCGGGATCCGACCGAGTGAAACGCTCGAAAAACCACTCTCGTCGGTGGCATCCGAGTGGACGGCTCTTTTGGGTGTTCGCCCTCCACGGCGAGCCAGAACGTCCGCACAGTACGCGATCCTCACCCTCACGGACGCAGCACGTGACGCCCACCAACGTGCCCATCTTCGCGTACGGATGGCGTTCGCTGATCAGGCGCTCTGCTCTATCGAAGAAGGGACCGCCTTGGGTTCGCTTCGCCAGCGACTCGACCAGGACAAACCCATCACGAGCCGTGAGATTACCGATGGATTGAAACACATTGTAAACCGCTGTGATGCACTCAACGACGATCGGAGCTGGCTCCGCATTGCCGGTGTTTCGCTGAGCATGTTGCTTCAATTTGCTCTGCTTCTGTTCATCGGGATGTGCGCCAACATACATCGCGTTTGGGCCCACGCCCTGATCTGGACCCTCGGCTCA
>CAUZBV010000181.1:0-7025 GCA_963578115.1 Myxococcales bacterium | reverse complement strand
GGATAGGAATGAGACCAACATGTCGATCGCACACATTGCCTCCACGAACACGTTCATGGACACGGGTTTGCCCTTGTTCTCCAATCTACAACACAAAGTCGCCGATCTGAGCGCCGACACCGTCAAATTCGGTCGAAAAGAGATGGAATTGGCGTTGCACGAGATGCCCGGTCTGTTGGCCCTGCGCAAAGAACACACAGACCAAAAGCCATTGGCTGGAGCGCGCATCATGGGTTCGCTCCACATGACCATTCAGACCGGCGTGCTCATTGAGACGCTCGTGGAGTTGGGCGCCGAAGTACGCTGGGTGAGTTGCAACATCTTCTCCACCCAAGATCACGCGGCAGCGGCGGCCGTAGCGGGTCCGAGCGGCACGGCGGACAACCCCAAGGGCAGCCCGGTGTATGCCTGGAAAGGCGAGACACTGCCCGAATACTGGTGGTGCACGCTTCAGGCCCTGACGTGGCCGAGTGAGAAAGGCGCCAACCTGATCCTGGACGACGGCGGCGACGCCACGCTCTTGGTCCACTTGGGCAAAGAATACGAAGACAGCGGGACGATTCCGGCGGTGGCCACGGCCGACAGCACCGAACACGCGGTCATTTTGCAGGTGTTGCACGACGTGCGCGCCGAACGCGGTGACAACTTCTGGCGACCCCTGGCTGCGCAAATCCGCGGCGTATCCGAAGAGACCACGACCGGTGTGCATCGCCTTTACGAACGCGCCCAGAACAACACGCTGCTCTTCCCGGCCATCAACGTCAACGACTCGGTGACCAAGAGCAAATTCGACAACGTGTACGGCTGTCGGCATTCCTTGGTGGACGCCATCATGCGCGGTACCGACGTGCTCATCAGCGGCAAGCGCGCGTTGGTGTGCGGCTATGGCGACGTGGGCAAAGGATCCGTTCAATCGCTCCGCGGCCAAATGGCCAAGGTGGCGGTGACCGAAATCGATCCCATCTGCGCACTGCAAGCCAGCATGCAAGGCATCGATGTGGTGACCTTGGAGGACGTGGTGGAGAACACGGACATCTTCGTGACGGCCACGGGCAACTTCAACATCATCACCGCCGCGGACATGAAGCGCATGAAGCACAACGCCATCGTGTGCAACATCGGTCACTTCGACAACGAGATCGACATGGCCGGCCTGGAAGCCATGGTCGAAGCCGGTACCGTGGAAAAGATCGAGGTCAAACCTCAGGTCCACGAGTGGAAGTTCAAGAACACCACCCACGGACCCGACGGTAGTGGCCACAGCATCCTCATTCTCGCCGAAGGCCGCTTGGTGAACTTGGGTTGCGCCACCGGCCATCCAAGCATGGTGATGAGCGCGTCGTTCACCAACCAAACCCTCGCTCAGATTGAGTTGCATCAAGACGCTGAATCCTATGCCAAGGACGTGGCGGTGTTGCCCAAACACTTGGACGAGAAAGTGGCCCGGCTCCACCTGGGCAAGTTCGACGCCAAGCTCACGATGCTCACCGAAGAGCAAGCCAACTACATCGGCGTGACCAACGAAGGCCCCTTCAAACCGGATTACTATCGGTATTAGGCCCGCTCAAAGAGGCCATGCGGCCTCTCCTTTCCCCACTGCAGTCACCCATTAGAACGAATGCGCTGTGTGCACTCGGAGGGATCTATTCTCTGTTCTCCTGTAGAAAGGGAACTTGTATTGCACTGTCCGGTACCGACAGACCACCTTCGGGACCATGATCTTGGCCGTTGTCGACATATTGCATGCCGTCCCCAACGTTGGGCGTCGGCGTCCCCTGCACGACAAGACCATAGGCGTTTTCAGCCACCAGCGAATGAGAAACGGAACCGGCGCTGTCGCTGAAGGTCAAGCCCGCCCGCTTATTGTCCCGCGACACCACGCCCTCCACATCAAAGACCGTGTTGCCGGGAGACACAGCGACCACCAGTGCGCCATCCCCATCAAAGTTGCCCTGCAAGGCACTCATTGTTCCTTGAATGACACTGCCCCGTAAGTATCCGAAAGCATTGACCACCTGGAGTCCGAAGAGGCTGTTATCCACAATGGCGAGCCCAACCCCACCAAAATAGGCGTTGCTAAAGACGGCAGCACCACCGTCATGATTCCGGGCAAAATGGCTCTCAGAGACGGTCGCCTTGGTGTCCTCAAAGACCATAAGGAGCCCCTTGCCCTCGTTGTTGGTCATATTGGACCCTTTGATGATGACCTCAACGCATTCGTTAAAGCTGGCACCGTCGCCAAAAGTACCGTTCACATTGGAATACGTCCCGCTAATCAGACTGTTCTCAAGCAAGACCGTCGTGCCGGGACAGAATTCGTACCAACTGTCGGCAAAGAGCCCAAAGCGATTGTTTTCCACCAGACTCGTACCCCGAACGATGAGCTGAGCGCCATCGGAGGCATTGATTCCACGCCCAAACAGGCCGTGACTGTCGGGTTGTGATCGGAGCACTAGGCTGTCCTCCACCGTCAGGCTGGTCCCAAGCCCCTTGGCCAACACACCAAAGTCTTGGTTTCTCACCAGACTCGTACCCGCAATGGCCACCTTGGCACCGGAGTCCACCCACACACCGGCAATACTGGCCGGCGCTGGGGGCTCTACCGAACTATCAACAAACCCCGTCCGGGTCACCATGCTGTGAGTGATCGTAGCCTGCGCCTGCTCTCCACGTACACTGATACCGGTGATACTGTTTTCGATCAGCGCAGTGCCCGTAATCGCCGCCGATCCACCGTTCTCGATTTTGACGCCGGGTACATCGGCCCCGGTACCTTGCGACACAGCGATGGTTTGGCCTATGACACTGGACGTTATGGTGACAGCGCTGCCTTGATCCAAAACGCTCACACCAAAAGTTGAGTTGTCGACCACATTGGAGCGATGGATCGTGGCCGAAGCACCATGATAAATGGCCAAACCCCCAAAGTTCGGCGACCTCACCCCCGCCACTCGACTTTGCTCCAAATGTAGCTGGGTCCCTGAATCGATGACGTGTATCCCACTGGATTTTGTGTCCATCACATGTATCCGTCGCGCGTCCACGCGAGCACCAAGCATTACCAGGAGTCCAAAACCATCCCCACGCATCCCCACGTCTTGAACCACCACCTCAACGTCGGCGCGCAGCACCTGTACAGCGAAACCTTCTTGACCCGCTCCGGGCTCCGAATTCCCATGAATCGTCACCATGGAGACACATCGCCCAATGAGACCCACGGACTTATCCAGCGTTACACCCTCGAAATAGTCGCCTGCAGCCAAGACGATGCGGCCACCCGATTGAACCTGCTCCAACGCCGACCCAATGGTGGCGTGCGGCTTGTCACGCGACCCGTCGCTGTTGGAACCCGAGGCCGTCATGTCGACATGAACATCACCGGATGTCTCCACCACATGACCCCACGGGGCCTCGCCACAGCCATCCGGTGGATCCAACGAGACGCAACCCTCCTGCGGAAGCACCAATGAACCCTCCGGACACGCGTCGATCCCTGGATCACAGAGGCCTGTCTCTGCATCGATGAAGTCCGGATGACAGTCGAGGATCCCGACTGGAATACAGCCCTCGTCAAACTTGGGAATGGTGCCCAAAGGACAATGACTCAATTGTGGATCGCAGAACCCCGTGTCCGGGTTAATGAAGAGCGCCGCACACCCCTGGATCCCAACGGCAGTATTTCCCAGTTCATGGTCGGGTCCCGCTTTCGACGAGTCGCCGCTGCACGCCGCAAGAGCGATGACAAGTACAGCGTAAACGACGGCTGTCCGCGCCCGAACCGACGCTCGTCTCCGATCGTGGACTGTTTTTCGCGTGCCGATAAACCACATCGTAATCGATCCTGCATTGCACTGAAAGCCCGCTCATCGAAACAACGGGGCGCAGGCCAGACCCACCGGTCTCGGCTTCGAAGGTGGTCAGATTAAATTTCGGGGCCTTCATTCCGACTTGCAAATCACTCCTGTTCACTCCCCACGGTTGGTTGCGTTTCGAGCGCCTACCTATATCAACGATGGGGCAGAGGTTAATGGGTTAGGATGGAGAAGAATGAGAATCTCACCACGGTATTCCTGTGTCATGGGCGAAACAACCGCGAGATTGAGAGCGGAAACAGGCCAAGCCTGAACAACAGCTGCTCTTCGATGGAGGAATCGGACGATTCCCCCCCGGGAGCTATCGGCTACTTGCCATTCAGCTGAAATGACTGAACCACTTGCGCTAGGCCTTTGTTACTGGCGGCCTGCTCGTCCACCGGCACCTGGGTGGTCAGGAAACACACCACGTCCCCAATCTCTCGTCGATAATACTTTCGAGCATGAGGAATGCTCACATCCGCCATGTCGATGGTTAATTCCTCCTCGACAGTGGCGTACTTTCCATCCTCGCCGGCCTCACCAAATTTGGATCCGACAAAGGCCGCACCCTCCACTTCTTCCTTTGTAGCGTTGGAAAGATCTCGACTGAACTCGTGCAGGTCCGATGCTGCAATTTTCGGGATGATGTGAACCATCACGAGCGCATTGTCGGGTGACTCAACAAACAAGTATCGGACCCCGCCTTCCAACTCCTTGTCTCCCGTCACCTTCCAATCTCCAGGATAATCAAATTCAACGCCGTTTTTCGTGTAGTGATTGGGGTCCACCACCTTGGCCTTCGACTCTTGATCACGGCAGGAGGACAACAAAGCCACACCCACTAGGAATACCAGTACGAGCGCGGTTCGAAACAATGGTTTTGTTCTCATGTTTTCCAGAGTGTTCCAAACAAGAAAAAGGATCAACTACCAATGCAGGAGAATCGTCCGATTCAGATGATGACTTCGAAGAGGCCTCTCACCATTCGGTCTACAATACGGGTGCCCAATGGACGACCCCGACGGCGTCGAGATCAAAGCCCGCCAAAGGCGGTGCGTCCTTCATGGGTGCCCCCTCGACACCCCGATCGCGGATGCGAACATAGCGCGCGCTGCTCACGCCAATGTCGGCCAAGTCGAAGGGGTCACCACCGACCTGATCAACCAGAAGGGACACCATGGCACACGGTTCGAATTCCTGCCGCGGACGCCAACCCGCGCAGCCCGGATCAAACCCGTCTGTACGCTCGGGATCGCATGGAAAGGACGTCCAGGTTTCCCCATCCGAGCTCACGGCCACTTCGCCCAACTCGGCAAACGTATTCTCTGGATTGCCACTGATCCAAAACGCATTTTCCCACACAATGAAATCGGCGCCGGGGCCATCTTCAATCATCCGATCGCCAAAACCCACGATGATCTCACCGCCTACGCCCAAGCTCAGGACGTCCAGGGAACCCACGCTGGGAGGGCCCACCGTGGGGGGCCCCAAGACGACGTCCGGGAACTGCTCCGCGCCGTGTCCTGCGTTGGAGCCCGCGGTGAACGCAACCACTTCGCTGGCGTAGGGCAACGGATTTTCACACACTGTGCCCGCATCCGCGGTGTCCACTCCCGTCATTCCGCTGCACGCCAAAACGCTGATGGTGAGTAGGCCCACGAGGGTTTGGATTGGAGATGTGCGCATGGTCCTCAACGTTCGGGACAGCAGCCCCGGGTTCGGTGCCTTGCATAGCATGACACCAACGGTGCATCCAGGGCTATATGCATGGTCTCGAAGACTGCTCGGACCACAGAATGTACAAGGGAAGGGGAAAGTGCGATCGGCACTGCAGAGTCTGTGCGTGTCCCGAAATGGCCGAGCACGTTTCGCGGAGGGGGCGTTTTCATGCGACGTGCAGTGTGTAATACTAACGATTCAAACGGCACAAGGTCAGGGGACATCGCGTGGCACTCTTTCAGTCCGAGAAGAAAGTGCTTCTCAATCGTGTTCAAAAGCACGACTGGAACACCATGGATGATCTTCAAGAGATCTTCACGCAACTCGACGCGCAAGAACTCAAGATATCCGACGTCTTCTGGATGCTCTGCGCACCGGATCGAATGGTCCGAACGTATGCTTCGAAATATGTCGTCTCGAAACACTTGGATGGCACCGTTAACGCGATCTTCAAGGGGATCAAAGACACCCAAGGGGTGGGACGTAGTCATCTGATCCAACTCTTGCCACAGCTGAACCAAAGCGAAGAGATCTTGGCTCACGTCGACAAGATGCTCGCGGACAAGGACGAAGACGTGGCTGAATCCGCCGTGGACGTCGTGCTCGCGTTTCCACACGGGTCGGTCAGTCGCTACTTACAAGATCTGCTCGCCCATCCCCGTCGTGAATTCCGATTCCGCGCACTCCATAAGCTAACCGGTCCAGCCGATTCGGCGGAGCCCGTCTCCGCACCGATCCGCGCCATGCTTCTGCCCATGCTGGAAGATTCGGACGAACGGATCCGAAACCACTGCATCAGCGCGCTAGCACAGCAACCCGACCTCGATCTGGTGGAGCGACTCATCGAGCGGCTCCCCACAGAGGACTACAACGTTCAGAAGACCATCATTCGCCATTTTGAGGCGTTCATGTCCAACTCGGAACTCAACATGATCGACCAGCTCCTCCCGCTGCTGAGCCAAGGGGACGACATGCTGCGAAGTATGGCTTTGTCTCTCTCCGTCAAACATGGCGATCCCAAAGACATCATTCGTCGGATCCTCATCATGTCCAACGAATTGATGGGATGGATGCGAGAACGAATCCTGCGAACCATCCGAGAGTTTGGAGACGATCTGATCATCCCCGTCGCCGAGTTGTTCTCGCATGACGATCCGGATGTGCGCTTGAAAGCGTTGATCTTTGCGTCCGACTTCGAAAGCCCTGAGCTGGTCAAACCCACCATCAAGTTCCTGACCGATGAAAACTGGTGGGCTCGAATCATTGCCATGGACCTGCTGGGACGGCTTGGAGACGAAGAGGCGGTACAACCACTCATCGAGTGTCTGGAGGATGAAGAGGTGCGCTGGTCTGCCGTAGAGGCTCTCTCGCGTATCGGCAGCGAGGCAGCACTGGGCCCAATCGTCAAGCTGCTCGGCGACAAAACCCCGCAAGTACGTATGCAAGTGATCG
>CAUZBV010000180.1:0-7136 GCA_963578115.1 Myxococcales bacterium | reverse complement strand
TATCGGTCGGAAGATGGGTGCCCTCCCAGTCGCTGTCTGTACCCCCTATATGACTGACTTGGTCGGCCCGAAAGGGACCCACTTCCACGTTCACTTCGGGCAGTAGTTCCCAGCCGCTGTCTTCGTGGCCATAACTGTTTAAGAGCTTCTTGCTGTAGGGCAGGTCGGAGCGCCACATGGCAAACTCCAGAGCGGCACGGCGTACAGAATGCTCTTCTACATACTCTTCTGGGGTCACAGACACAGGATTGGGCTCCACGAGCGTACAGCCCATCATCAACAACGTTATGGCACACAAATGTCGCATCGCCCTCTCTTAGAGCAACAAGCAGGCCAAGACACTAAACGGTGCGCTGCGCGGCGATAACCCCTTCAGAAGTCGAGGTGTTTCAGCACAAACGTCCAATTGTTTGACAGCCTCCGGAGGACGAAAAGCCAACCCACAACACGTCCATGGAGAATCGTACCCCCACAGCCATGTCCGACCGGCGAAACGGCAATTCTTGCCGAGTGAGATCGATATTTTTTCCGGGCGGGTAATGGGTCGGAGTGTGGCGTTTACAGGCAGTCCACTAGGCAAATCATGCCGTGCGAACAATAATCTCCCTTAATCATTCTTACGAACGTCACGATTGCAAGAGATGCAAGGAAAAGGCCCTCGGGTCTGGTCCTTGTGGTGGTTGTTATATTTTGAATGATGAACACTGTTTTGAGGATGCCTTCGGGTAGCCAGGATCGTTTCTTGGATGCCCGATGATCCGAAGACTCTGTTGCCAACGGCGTAACCGCCGGTAGGGCGTGTGCCCTACCGGCGGTCAAAACCGTTGATGTCACATACGTCGCTGGATTTCCTCAACGCCGAATCGGTCACTGACCGTTCGCTGTGATGATCTCGTGCGCCCTGCAAAGGGGCTCGAGTCATCGGGTTGGACTAGTGCGCCTTCCGCGCTCTGTACCCCATGGCAAGCGGACGACAATGACCGGCCTGAATCACGCCCACACGTCCGTGCTGGGTCCTGGGACGGGTGTGGGTGGAGTGTGATCATCCGACAGATAACAACCCAAACACCACTGCTAAGGAGCTAAACAAAATGTCTATTTCAGTTATGTCGAACGTCGCCAGTATGCAAGCGCAGCGTCATGTGGGTAATACCCAAATGAAGCTCGGTCAGAATCTGCAGCGACTCTCTTCGGGTTATCGTATTAATGGTGCCTTTGATGACGCAGCGGGTCTCGGTGTAAGCGAACGGCTTCGTGCGCAAATTCGCGGTATGGCGGTCGCAAACCGTAACGCCAACGACGGCTTTAACATCGTACAAGCCGCTGAAGGCGCGATGGGTGAGGTTGCGGACATTCTGCAACGTCTCCGAGAGGTCGCGGTGCAGTCGGCTACCGATGGTATCACCACAACCGAGCAAGGGTATCTGGACAAAGAGTTCCAGGGCTTGGTCACCGAAATTGCGCGACTGTCGAAAGCGACCAAATACAATGGTCAGTTGCTGATCGACGGTAGTTACACCGCCAAGAAGATCCAAGTGGGTGCCGATTCTGGCGCCGACTTCCAGATCACCGTGAGTATTGCCGCGGTCACCAAATCGTCGTTGTCGATTTTGGGTCAAACGGTGTCGACGTTGGCGCAGGCCAACGCCTCCATCGTGAAACTCGACATCGCAATCGACTATCTAAACACACAGCGTGCGCAGATGGGCGCCCTGATGAGCAATCTTAACACGGCTGCGTCCCATGTGGATGTCATGCGTGAAAATCTCGCAGCAAGCGAATCTCGAATCCGCGACACGGATATCGCCGCGGAGACGAGCTCTTTCGCTCGCTCACAAGTCTTGATGCAAGCTGGCGTTGCCATGCTTGCTCAAGCGAATTCTCAGCCGCAAGTTGCGCTGAGACTGCTTGGATAGCTCCTAGCTTGGGTATGGGGCCCTTCGGGGCCCCTGACCCGTTTGGTTAGGGGGTGTTCTTTGACAATGAGGAGGTGGTTTCTTCGCTTGGGCACGAGGTCCGAGAGGGGGGATTACCATGATTAATTAGGAGAGGACTATGGCTGTTTTCTCAGTACAGAGTAATGTCGCGAGTATGCGTGCCCAACGTCATGTTGGGGCCAATCAAACTACACTGAATAAGACGCTTCAACGGCTGTCTTCGGGTTTCCGTATCAACGGTGCTCAGGACGACGCTGCTGGTCTTGGTGTGAGTGAAAGGCTTCGCGCGCAAGTTCGTGGAATGGCAGTCGCAAGTAAAAATGCGGCGGATGGTTTCAACATCGTACAAGCCGCTGAGGGCGCGATGGGTGAAGTTGCGGATATTCTGCAACGTCTGCGAGAGATCGCGGTGCAATCGGCTACCGATGGCATCACCGCCACCGAGCAAGGCTACCTGGACAAAGAGTTCCAGGGTCTTCTTGGTGAGGTTGACCGTCTGTCGGATGCGACTAAGTACAATGGGCAGAAGCTCATGACGGGTACTTTTACAGGCAAAAAGATCCAAGTTGGAGCCGATTCAGGTGCTGACTTTCAGATCACACTGAGTATTGCCAAAGTGGACACGAGTTCGCTTTCGCTGTCGGTTGCAACGGTGAGTACGTTGGCTAAAGCCAATACAGCGATTGGCAATCTCGATACGGCCATCAATTTCTTGAATAACGCCCGCGCGAAACTGGGCGCTCTGATGAGTAATCTTCAGACCGCTGGGAATCACGTGGACGTGATGAGAGAAAATCTTGCAGCGAGCGAGTCTCGGATCCGCGATACAGATATCGCACAGGAAACGAGTCAATTCGCCCGTTCGCAAGTGTTGATGCAAGCGGGTGTTTCGATGCTCGCTCAAGCCAATGCGCAACCACAAATTGCGTTGAGGCTACTTGGGTAACTCCTAGCACTGGGCTACTGGGTTTCTATGAAGCCCCGTAGCTGAGGACTGGGAGTTTTGGCGTGACTAGGGATACCTAATCCGCCTGTGAGGTTCCTGACCAAAATAGGCGGGTTGGGGCTCCCAGAGCTGTAAAAGGAGAAGGATTATGGCTGTGTTTTCGGTTCATAACAATGTTTCGAGCCTGAGAGCCCAGCGTCATGTTGGCGTTACACAGGGCAAGTTGAATCAAACGTTGCAACGGTTGAGTTCGGGTTTCCGAATCAACGGTGCACAGGATGATGCAGCAGGTCTGGGTGTTAGCGAAAACTTGCGTGCACAAATTCGAGGTTTGGCGGTCGCTGAGCGAAACGCCGCGGACGGTAACAATATCGTCCAAATCGCGGAGAGTGCAATGGGTGAAGTCACCAATATCTTGCAACGAATGCGAGAGATTGGTGTTCAGGCGGCTACCGACGGCATCGGATCGACCGAGCGGGGATTCCTTGATGCGGAATTCCAGAAACTCGCGAGTGAGATTGACCGTATTACGGCAGCCACGAAGTATAATGGCACCGCTTTGCTTGACGGTGGTTTTTCCACGGGTAAATCGTTTAAGGTTGGAGCTGGCACTGCGTCCAGTGACGCCATTTCGGTTTCCATTGGAAAACTGGTGGCAAGCACGTTACTGCTAACTGGCCGTTCGGTGAGTACGCTCGCCAAGGCCAATACGGCGATAACAAAGTTGGATGCGGCCATCACAACCCTCAATACCCGCCGAGCGGGTTTGGGTGCTGCCATGAGTAATTTTGGCACCGCTCAGTCCCATGCCTCGGTTATGAGGGAGAATCTTGCAGCTGCCGAATCTCGGATCCGCGATGCAGACATCGCACAGGAAACGAGTCAATTCGCGCGGTCGCAAGTGTTGATGCAAGCGGGTGTTTCGATGCTCGCTCAGGCCAATGCGCAACCTTCAATTGCGTTGAGGCTGCTTGGATAGGTGGAAGCGTGGTGGCGCTCTCCGTCCAATAGGGAGGGGGGCGCTACCTCTTCTTCCGCCTTTTCAAGGGCATTGATTAACTGTCTTGTCGGATGTGCAGGGTGCGTACACGGATGTACGATTGGGGTTGTCAACCATGAATCACGCCATCATGGACGACAAATGAACCCATGGTTGTAACCCAAGGCATGATGCCTTTACACCGACTAAACGCCTAGACAAGAAGAGGTTTGTACTGGTCAAGTCACCTCAGCGATCCGGTTCACGCCGGCTGAGGTGACTTGATCATTCTTCTTAGACTCTACGGTCATTCCGGCCTGCAAGGCAGGCAAATCCGACTCCTAATTTAGGCGTTCCAGTCCCTGGAACACCTCCTCATATTGTCCAACAGTCTTTGTCCACAACCGTGCAGCGCGCAGAGGGTTCGACCATGTTCAAAAGGGTTTCACAGACACAGACAATACAGACGGACATCATTCCCCATGATGAACGCCTGCGAAAAAATGCCCACCGGGCAGCTCGCCGGCCCCTATCAAGGGAAGGGTGTGCTCTGAGTGAAGTGTCTCGAATGACCCTTTTGGTCCTGGGTTCTGGCTCTATGCAAGTCCCACAACATGTGCGTTGGAATGGGCCGGTTGACCCGGTCCGTGCGATCAGCAATCGACCCATTCCAATGCACATGTGTCTCACAAAGTGCCACGTCGAAGGTCCGCCTCATCGCGACAATCGAACGTGGCTTCACCGGTTTCAAAACCGGGTGAAATTCTGTGGGACTGGATGCTCTCACGTTCGATGGCGGCCCAGAAGGGTCGAAAGACTGTTTGCTTAGTTCCTAGCTCGGGTGTGGGGTCCTTCGGGGCCCCGCACCCATTTTCAGAGCGAGCATCAACCCGTCGTTGATCGCAGCCAAACCACCAGAGCGCCAGCGCCACCGCTGGATCGCGGCGCATCCCCAAGGGCACGCACATAGCGCGCGCCTTCGGATTGGAGCCAGGCCACGACCGCGGGTTTGAGAACCGCGCGCTTCCCGGGGGAATGCTGGCCCTTGCCCGTGATCACGATGACCGGTGACACCCGATCTTCGCTGCATTCCCGAACAAAGCGTTTTAATTGGAAAAGGGCTTCCGTTTCTGACCATCCGTGCAAGTCCAGTCTTGCCTGCGTGTGAATGACTTGTTTGGTCAGGGATTTGACCCATTCGACGTCGTCGGTTGCCAACGGAGCCGCACGGACGCCCTCCTTATTCGGCGCGGCCTCCAGCTGCTCCATGGCCTCCTCAAAGAGCGCGTTGTCGTGTTGTCTCGCGACAGCCTCTCGCTCGGCTTCTTGTCCCTTGGCCACCTTCTGCTTCTCCGCAGTGGACCGTGCGCCCGGGACTACGTTGATGGTGTCCATCCACTCACGGAACTCGTCCTCTTTGTTCGACACAAACCCTCTCCTTAGGCGCGGCTTCGCTCTTGCCGTCACGCACCGACAAGGGTGGAAAATCGCTCTCGAAAAGAGACCACATCCAGCATAGCACCCGGACCACCCGGGGAACCATCGAGAAAACTCAGTAGGGTGTTGGGGCGCCCTGCCCCGATGCACGGCCAGGGCGGCGGCGGCTCCAAGAACGCTCCGTCGGCACCCCGCATGTGTGACCGGTCCGATGCAAAGGTCTGAACAAAGGTTTCTTTGTCGACCACGCGGAAACGGGGCTGGTGCTCCAAGGGCCATTGAGCGACGTTGGGAAACGTCACGTCTAGATACACCTCCACAGCGCTCGGAGCCCCAGGCACATGGTCCAAATCCCAGACTTGCCAACCCGCTGTTTGGCCCACGACGAGGACGTGATAGTCCCAAAACACCGGTTGCGCCTCCACACCCGCGCGTTGCGACCACAAGGGCACAGTATTCGCCTCCGCCGTAATAAACACGGCATACGCCCCCACGTCTTTCATCGACGCATGCTGCAGCAAATGCCACACGTTCTCCTCGCAGTAGAAAGCGTGATAACGGACATTGTTTTCCATCGATCCGATTGTGCCATGAAATCCAGACGGAGCAACTCTCCTTCAAAGGGCTTGACGCTCTTCTTCCAGAGCGCGACCCTACGCCTCGTGAGCAACGAAGCCCACCACCAAACCGACCTGGACGCCGTGCGAGCGAGCGTTCTGCGCTGGGTCGAGCGGGTGGTCATCGGTCTCAACTTATGTCCCTTTGCCCGACCCGTCTTTGAACGCGATGCGTTGCGTGTGGTCACCAGCGACGCACAGACCAACGAGGCGCTGCTGGACGACCTGATCTACGAGCTCAAGCGGATCGCCCTCAGCCCGCCGGATGTCATCGCCACGACGCTGGTGGCTGCCCCCTGCGTGCTCAACGAATTCGGTGAATACAATGCGTACATCGCTGTGGTCGAAGAGGCCATCGCTGAGTTCGGACTGGAAGGCGTCATTCAACTGGCGACCTTTCATCCCTACTATCGATTTGAGGGTACCGATGTTGACGCATTGTCCAACTACACCAATCGTTCTCCCGTCCCCTTGTTTCACTTTCTGCGCGAGGACGACGTCGCGGACGCGGTAGCCAACCATCCGGACACCCTTCAAATCCCGGAACGAAACATCGCCACCTTGGAAGAACTGGGTGCACAGCGAGTCACCCAGCTCATGAAAGAGTGCTGTCCGGGAAGCGCAAACGACGAGCAATAAAAAAGGCGACCCGCCCGAAGGCGAGTCGCCAATTGACTCGTTTTCTACCGTTTTACTTAGGGATGAAAAATCGGTGGGCGTCCCAAAATGAACAGGCCTTCGCTCCAACCACCTGCACCCAAGAGCTCGAAGGTCTCGACACGGCCTTGCAGAATCTGACCGTTCGGCGTCACATCGCCGTTCAACACCACGAACCACAGCCGGTCGTGGCTATCGTCCCACACGAAGAACTGAGTGTAATAGTCTCCGTGGGGGAAATAGCCCTTCTCGCAGTGAGACAGGGACGCATCTTGGTAGCCGTAGCCCAACACGGCCACTCGCGCAGGAGACGAACCATCGGTGCAACCACTCGTCTGTTGGACCGTGGAGGCAACATTGAGGGACAATTGAGCGCCATAACCGCCGGGGAAGGCCATTTCACCGACCCAACGACCGGCTGCGCTTTTCTTATGACGCCACTTCGACGGTCGGTGGAACAGTTGGAATGTGCCGATCTGCGCGCCACTGTTGGCGTCGTAGACAAGCCCCTTTACTGGACTGTGGTTGTTGTCGGCGGGATAGGCCGGAATCTCGTAAATGCG
>CAUZBV010000179.1:0-7165 GCA_963578115.1 Myxococcales bacterium | reverse complement strand
AAGAGCGTGGGGTTGTCGGGCGTGTCTTTTTCGAAGGCCTTTCTGCATTACTGCGCTTTCAATGAATGCGGCCTGCGGGCCGCCCGCTTCGAGGGCGCTCATCTGCGCGGAGTGAACGTGTTCAACAGCGAACTCATCGAAGCTCGTTATGATGGAGCCGTGCTCGAAGAGTGCAAGGTCTTTGACACGCGCTTGACCAACGCGAGCTTTCAGGAGGGGAAGATCCTTCATGGCTCCTTTAGCGGCACGGATTGTTACGGTGTGTCGTTTGAGCGGGCGCTGATCATGCACACATCGTTCAGTGATCGCCGAATGGAGAACGCTCATTTGTCCGCCGCATCCTTCAAAGAGGCGCTTTTGGTGGATGTGGATTTGAAAGGCGCCAACCTCTACGGAGCTGACTTTAGCGGTGCCGTACTCGTCAAGGTGGATTTGCGAGACGCCAACTTAATTTCATGCAAGTTTGAGGGCTGCCATTTCATCGACACCGCCACAGAACGAGCCGATCTGGATGACTCTGCACGGGACGCCATCGAGCAGCAAAGTTCATCCGAGTTGTCCCACGCGTTGCACCAACAAGCGCGGATTGTGGAGGCGGTTCAATCGTTGTCCTCCCCCGAATTGGCGAGCATGCTGGCCCATCTGATGAAAGCCTATGTGTTGGACGGGACCACACCCATTCGTCCCGAGGCGGGCAAAGTGATCGTTCCGCACCAGCTACGTGATTTGGATTTTGCCGGACTCGTCGAGACGTTGAAATTTCATATGGATGTGCCTGAATTGGAACGATTTTCGGTCGTTAATGGTGTGGTGTCCGTTCAGCTTGGCAACGGAGAATATGTGATCGAGGGACGCAGTGTGCCGCCTCAGGACAATTCAGAGTCGGAGTCAACGCCGACGCCCGCACCTGCGCCGCGCCGCGCGGTCTCTTCGGCGTCACCGGGCTCGCCCTTTGGAGGAGGCTCAACCAATCCTGTGGCCGGCGAACCCTCGCCGCCGCCGGCAGCCGAACCGGCACCGGTCGCCGCGCCCAAAGCCGACGAGGCGCCTCAGGTCAGTCATCGTTTTCGCAAGTTGGAGTTGGATTAAGCCCGGAGGGGCTGCCGCGGCCTTATTGCCATTCCGTACATTCGGCCCAGCCACCCAAGTTTTCCAGGCGGGCAGACAATTCAGAATCAAGGATGTCGTTCTTGTACACCTTGTTTTTTAGGTAACTCTTGTACGCGCGAGCAGCACCGACCCGAACCAGGTGGGTGTTCTGCATGTGCCATTGTCCGTCGTGCTGAAAGAACACGTAGCGCAATAGACGACCATAGGGATCCTTGTCCGACGAGTTGGCGTCCGGCAACAAGCACACGAGAGTCCCTTGGGGTGCGAGGCCCTGGAGCTCAGAGAGGGCTTCGTCCGCCCAGCAGTCGTCTTTGTAGACCTCCGGAGCATCCACCCCGATGTAGCGCACTTTGGTGCCGGATCCGACCACGATCGTGTCCCCATCCACCACGGCCATTACGGGAAAGAGGTGAAGGGAATTTTCGCACCAGCCCTCCGGCGCTTCGATCCATTGCTCGTTGAAGGTATCGACGTTGGTGACATCGGAATTGGGCGTCAACACCGCTTCGAGTGTGTCGCAGGCGAGGGCGGTTGTCCAGAGGAGGAAGAAGGCGCACCAGCGCCCCAAACGAATTTTCGTCGCACGAAAGCCAGAGGATCTCAAAGGCACGTTCGACATAATTTTAATCCGGTAACTACCGCTAGTAGCCCACTCAAGTATACGAATGCATGTTCAAGAGCGTCAAGGGTCAAATACCGCGAGTGGGGGCGGTGCTTGCCCTGCACGGTCTGACCGGAGAAGTGCGAGTGTCCGCCGAGGTGCGAATGTTTCCTTTGGTGTGCGTCCAGAGGCATGCGATCGGAGTGGATGGTGGCGACCACAACATTTTGAATAGATTGGCGGCTTACCACGTTAAAGCAATGTCAGTACGACATCGATGCGGATGGAGTTGTGGTATGGTCCCGCTCAACGCTGTCGAGGTTTTCGTCACGGGTGCGAGAAGAGAGAAGGGGAGGTTGGGGTCATGATGAGTTCAAGAAAAGCGTGTGCGTTTTTGGCGATGTGGATGGTGCCGGGCGTCGTTTTCGCACAACAAGCGCCTCCGACAAGTGATCCGGACGCCACGGCAGGCGATGGGGTCGACGATGAGTATTACAACGATTTGCCCGACAAGGACTATGTGTGGGTAGAGGGCTACGAAGAGGAAGGCGGCGAATGGACAGAGGGCTATTACCGGGAACGTGCGCGCGACGGGTACGAATGGTCTGACGGGTATTACGCCGATGACGATGTCTGGGTGAACGCTGGTTGGTATTGGCTGGGAGCACCTCGGATCGGCTATGTCTGGGTTTCGGGTCATCGGACTGTGGGCGGTTTCTGGACTCGAGGCCACTGGCGACGGTCGAATCGTGGAGGGCGGCGGTGGATCGGCGGACATTTCGTGGATGGTCTCTGGATCACGGGGCATTGGCGTCCGCACGGTGTGCATGCGGGCCATGTTTGGGTGACTGGCCACTGGGCTTCGGATGGGTACTGGATCGACGGCTGGTGGCGGCCTCTTCATTACTCTGGGTACCGATGGATTACGGGCTCTTGGCGTTACGGTTCTTGGATGGGCGGCTATTGGATGCCCATGAACTCCCGCGGCGGCTTTGTTTGGGTGGGCGGTCACTACGGTTCCGGTGGATGGGCCGCTGGGCGTTGGCGCCGGTCGAACAAGACCGGACGTGTTTGGCGACCCGGGTATTGGAGTGGTGGTCAATGGACTTCCGGGAGTTGGGTCAAAGGTCATCATGGAGCCAAGAAGCGGCGCCATCGGGCAGTGCGTCGGAGCAAATACCAATCGAAGCGTAGCAAGTACAAGACCAGGCATCAGACGCTCCGTAAGGTCAAGAAGCTCAATCGAAAGACACAGCGCGCCAATCAGACGATCGATCGTTCGAAACGAAAAGCGAAGAAAAAAGTCCGCAATGACCGGCGCACGATTCGGAAGAATACACGGGTCAAACGACGTACCTCTCCGAAACGTCGCGGGGTTCGACGCTCGAAGCGCGAACGCTAATACAAGTCGATGACCGCGAGTGCCTGAATGGGACGGATGCGCCACTGCATCGGGTTTGTTTTGCTATTTGTTGGAAAGCGATACATTGCCATGGATCGAGAGGTCTTCACCGGTGTGACTCGGGACCATTGACCGTCCACGGACACCACTTCGACCCAGGTGTCTCCCACATGATCTCGGCTCACATCAAACCACCCCAGCAATAGCACCAACGTAGCGTTGTCTGTGGTCTGGCCGACGGTGACTTCCAAGGGGCCATCGAGCGGTCCGCCGAGGGAACAGGATTCGAGCCCAGGGCTGGGGTGAAACCCAAAAGGCTGGAGCTCGTCGTTGGGCAGGTGTGACCAATGGTAGGGGAGTCCGATGTCACACACTCGACCGTCATAGCGTACTTCCACATCACGGCGGTCAAATTGACGGCGGACCGTTCGGATCGCGATCGATCGACCACTTCCACCATCGATTTGTTCCTGCGTTGTCGCGGTGCGCGTGATGGGGAATCCGGCGGGAGCGACCACAATATCGTGGTCTTCGGGTAGAGTGGCCCCGGACGTTTTCGTCGTCATTCCTCGGGTATACGCCAGGTATCGAGGGGCCGCCAACGCACCGAATACGGGACCATGCACTCGGTCATTCAGATCGGAAAAGGACAGACCATGGGTGTTATGCAGCTGGTCGATGACCGCTTGTTGTTCATTGAATGACATCTCAAAGGGTTGCTCATCTTCGCCCTGGGACTCGGGCCATTGGAACCATCCGCCCCAGAACACGACCACTGCGGTGAAGGCCAGTATGGCCGGACCGCTCCACTTGGCTGTGTGCAGATGGCTTGGCATGTAGCGCAGTGCGTGTGCAAACCCGAGACCCGCAAGAATGTACAGGCCGGGCACCAGACCGTTGAAGTAGCGGGGTTCGGGATGGAGCCCCGAAAGGGCCGCAACCACCACCACTCCCACCAGCACTTGAAGCAGACACCATTGGGGAAACGTCCAGGTTGTTCGGATGTCCCGTGCCGCCCGGGCCAGTCCCCAAAGAGCACCGAGTAGCACGAACGCCGCCAGCCAATGCATGCTCGGGGAGCTCCATCCACTCCAGAGGTGTTCGGGCAAACGTCCAAACATGTCCCCCAGAGCCAATCCGCCCGCGGCGCGTTGGGCTCGAAGGGCGACCACGTGATCCCAATTCAATCCAGACAGCACCACGACATAGCCGATGAGTAAGAGAGCAGGGACGACGAGAGAAAGCGCGGCCTGCCATCCCGCCTCCCAACGGTCTCGCTGCAATGTGCGCACATGAAGGAAGGTGAGTGGAAGCGCATACGCTACACTGACCACGTGCAATTGGAGCATGAATGCCGTGGTCAGCCACGCGATAAGAAGCCACTTTGCACGTTGATTTGCGTGGTCGGCGCGAACGATCTTGTGCAAAAGCCAAAACCAGATCAGCACCACCCCCGGCAAGAGCGCGTTGTGCCACAGCCGCACCGTGACTTGGGCCACGTGGTGGCTGGTTCCTATCAACAAGCACGTCAGCAATGCTGTCCACGGGCCAATGTAGTGGCGGAGGGTCCGATGCACGAGAAACAAACCCAGAACGAGGACGAGGACATGAAGGACATGAACAGAATAGGGGCTGGGATCTACGGCCAACGCGGGCGCGGCGCTGAGGTACCACCCAGGGCCCAGGCTGACGGGGAGAAAATCGATTGCAGGGCCTTGTTTGGGCCAGGTCCCGTGCTCGACCAAGGCCGCTGTGCGGAACAGATCTCGTTCCGAATCCGCGTTGAGTTCAAGCTGCGATTGCAGTGGAACCAGGTGCAGGTACAGAACGAGCGCGCCGAGGACGCCAATACCGGCCCAACGCTGAATCATGTGGACGGAATCGCGGGGGCGTTGGGGTCTTTGCATTGTTCGCAATCACTGCATTTTGGCTCGTCGCAAGAACAGAGGATCTTGCAGTGTACGAGGTTGGCGAGGTTTTCCGCGAACACTCGATGCCCCAAGCGGCTCATGTGCATGGTGTCGTAAAACCAGAGATTTTCCTGCTCCTGAACAAAGTGATTGAGCACGTCATAGACCGGCACATCCACCGTTTCGCCCAATCCGCGATAAATATCTTGGGCCGCGCCGACGTTGCTCTCTCCTCGCATGATGACTTTGCCCGCCGTTTCCACGTACATGTTGGTGGGTTCGATGGAAAAGACGACCCGAATATTGTGCTCTTGTGCGATCTGGACCCACCATTTGAGGTAGAGCTCCATCTCGTACACTTCGAACACATCGGCCGCCAGGATCTGGCCCAGGTGTGAGTCCAGAATGTCGCCTCGGAAGCGCTTCAGGAGCGCCCCGGTGGCCGTTGTCGCCATGGGCGACATCATGGGTTTTTCCGGATTGGCCGGATCGTCCACGTTTTCGTTGGACCACACATGATATTGATCCACGTTCATGAACTCGTTGACCACAAAGTTGATGACGACAATGTCGGGCTCATAGCGGATGATATTGCCCGAAAACCACCGGAGTCCAGTGGCCGTTTTAACGCCGGGGAAAGATGCGTTGATGACTTCGACGTCTTTGTTGCCCAAGGAGTGGAGGTGCTCCTGCAACTTGGCGCTGAAGGCGTCCTTGTCTCGAGACGGGATCCCCCACCCATAGGTTTGTGATCCGCCGAATACCATGACGCGCGTTTTCTTGGTTTCGTCGCTGGATTGAACGGCTCGGTATTCTTGTCGTTTGAAACGCATGTCGATGAACCATGGATTGAGGCGGCGAATCATTGGATCATAAACCCAGTAATAGGGCGGGGTGGTTTGGTGATGCCAGTAGTTCGTCCAATTGTGCCGCCGCTCCGGGGTCATCCAAGCCATCCCTTCGAATGCAGTGACAGCCACGAGAATCAGCACTCCTGCGGAAACAAGACGCCGCTTCCACGTGGGATTGGGCGTGCTCCACCGCAGGGTCTGGCCGAGGTTCAAGGTTCCTGTAATGAGGGCACACACTCCCAGGAAGATCTGACCTCCTTCGCCCATCCATTCCGCAAAGCGACCAAGGAAAATGCCATCGATCCATCCCAAGCGAAACAAGAGCCACCACAGCAGCCACACCCCAAAGAGCGCGTATGCGCGGGCACCTTTTCTGACCACGGTCTTCCAGTGAGCAAACGACCACGGTTGCCGGATCAGTAGGGCGATGGCCAACGCGAAGAGGCCGAGTGTGAGGATGATCTGCGCCATCACCGCGAGAACGTCTCCGCTCCAGGCAGTTCGTGTGACTGTGCGGGTCTCCTCGTCCACCGCTCGACTCACGCGGATGTCGCCAAGGGCTGTGACGGAGGCTGATTGGCTGAGAAACTGAACACCTCCGATGCGGAATTTGCGGCTGAGATCGGTTCGATAATCCATCAACTTCCCATCCACGGTGACCTGTGCGATGGGTGGACGGCACGTGATCACCACTTCATATTCCTTGGGCTCCAGCGTCCAGCCACCGTGGGGGGAGCGACTGACTTTGTCGCTGTGCAGGCGTCGCAGTTCGCTCGGTAGTCCTGCGGTACTGCTGATGAATGTGGAGATGGCCTTCAATTCAAAGTCTTGTTGATCGCCGTCGTCCGGGCTGTTGGATCGATCCACTTGGTACACATCGTCGATTTTGGGGGGCAAGACTTGCATCAGATCAGCACGCAGAACTTCGTTGGGACCCAACTGGACTCGGAACGCCAGCCGGGTGTCCGGCAAGCCTTTGGCGTCGTCGCCTTCTGCGGCTTCGTCGGCTACATCCGGCAGTTTCAACTCAATGCGTTGGCCCAATTTGAGGGAGCCGATGGCGGGTTGCTTGGCCAGGACTTCTTCGTTCACGGCATGATCGGTCGGAATCTCGGTGTCGATAATACTGGCCCGCCACATCGTGCGCACCCCGTAGAGCGCACCCCCTACAGCAATCAGCACAAGGGCGGCCACGATCCACCGAAGACTCTCTCGGCGGGGCGAAGGTGTTTGTGTCTCGGGGGCCTCGGATGCGTTGCCGTCTGCCGATACAGGGGTATCGTCGTCGAGC
>CAUZBV010000178.1:0-7166 GCA_963578115.1 Myxococcales bacterium | reverse complement strand
CTATCGCAAGCTGCCCACGCAATCGGTGGGCACGACGATGGTGTGAATCGTTCGGGGGGAGGAGGACGGAAACGATGAAAGATCAGGTGATCATCATCACGGGCGCTTCCGAGGGGATCGGTCGCGCCGTGGTTCTGAACATTGCCCAACGGGGGGCCCGGTTGGTGCTTGCCGCTCGGAATCAAGCCAAGCTGGACGCGGTGAAGGCCGAGTGCGAGGCCCTGGGCGGCACGGCGTTGGCCATCTCCACCGATGTGGGGGATGAAGCGGCTTGCAAGAACCTTATCGACACCACCGTCGAGACCTACGGACGGCTGGACGTGCTGATCAACAACGCGGGGATCTCCATGCACGGCCGAGTGGATGAGCTGAAAGACACCGCGATCTTCGAACGCATCATGCGTGTGAACTACATGGGGACGGTGTGGCCCACCTACTACGCTTTGCCCCATTTGAAGGCCTCCAAAGGCATGGTGGTTGGAGTGTCTTCGCTTCAGGGCAAGTTGGGGTTTCCGGGCTCCAGCGCCTACGCCGCCAGCAAGCACGCGGTTCAAGGGTTTTTCGATTCACTGCGCATCGAGCTGATGGGCAGCGGTGTGGGTGTGCTCGTGGCATCGCCCGGCGCGGTGGATACGGGGATTCACGGCAAGAGGCTGACTGGGGATGGAACGATGGCCGACGAAGGGCGAGACTTCAGCGACAAGAAACAAATGTCGGCCGAGCGCTGTGCGGAGCTCATCGTCGGTGCCATCCAAAAACGTCGTCGGGATCTCATCATGACCGCTGGCGGTAAGATGGCCGTTTGGCTCAAACCTTTTTTCCCCGGCTATGTGGACAAACGCGTCAAGGCGGCGGTGGAGGACTGGTACGCTGACTAGCGTATTTGGACGCCGTCGATGACTAGGCGGGGGGCTTTTGGGCGCAGGCCTTCTGCTCGGCGGGCGTGATACAGGGGCACAACCGATTGGGATCCGGCGCCATACCCTGGCAGCCACAACTCCGAATCTTCCCCTCGGGACACTTCGGCTTTTCACACGGGCCACAGTCCAGCGTAATGCCACAGCCGGCGTCGACATTCCCGCACATGCCCGGCCGGCATTCGCCGTATGGGTCACATGTCTCGTTATCGTAATAGTCGTCCGGTAGCGCCGTCGCGCAGGACAAGGCCGTTACGCTCAAGAGGAGTACGAACCACGCTGTGAATGTTGGGAGTTTCATGCCCTGGTTTCCTGCAATACGTTGAACCCTAGTGTAACGCGTTTCGTCCGTGGATGCGCGGATGGGCTCCTGTGTGCTAGCGTCGCGGTGGAATTTGTGGAACCGAGGAGCATCCATGAAGTTGGGCTACACCATTCTGTATGTGGACGACGTGCCGGCCACGCTGGCCGCCTGGCAAAAAGCGTTTGGGCTCGCGCTGGCGTACGAGCACGAAGACGGCATCTACGGCGAGATGGCGACCGGCGAGACCACGCTGTCCTTTGCTCAGACCGAGTTCGGTCGTGGCCATTTTGAGGACGCGGACACGCGCGCCATGTTCGACCGCCCGCCCAGTCGTTTCGAGATTGGCCTGGTCACCGAAGACGTGCCGTCGGCCTACGCCCAGGCCACCGCCTCGGGCATGACGGCCATCAACCCACCGCATCAGAAGCCCTGGGGACAGACCGTCGCCTGGGTGCGGGACCCCAACGGCATCCTGGTGGAGCTGGCCAGCCCCATGGCGAGTGGGTAGCGCCGATACGTTCGGGGCTTAGAACTCGACGCCCGTATGAACGCCAACGCTGATGTGCATCTCTTCTGGGCTGTAGGCAAAGCCGACGGTCGGTCCCACATGCACACCGTGCAGGTTAAACTCATAGGTAGCCTCGATGTGCGCGGCAAAGGCGACATCGTGCTCGTCCATCAGCACACCGGGCGACACGCAAAAGTTCAGCGGATCCGTGGGCCGGTAGCAGAACATCGGACCAATGGTGTGGTGTGTGTGGTGACCCACAATCAGTTCATAGCCCAGTCCCAGCGCAAACTGCGTCTCGCCAAAAGTGTAGATGGCGTGTGTATGGAGTCCGTAGGCGAATTCTTTTTCGCCGAGCGTGAATGCCACGGCATTGGAGAGCCCCATTTCAATGGTGTTGTGGCCGTGGCCATGATGGTGTTCGTCGTGATCGCCTGCGCGAACCTCTGCGGTCACTAGCAGGCACGACAACACCAGGATGATGCCAACGGAATGTTTGTACAGCATGGTAGATCCCTCGCTCCCCAAAAAACGTTCTACACACGTGTCCATCTAGTTCTTTCTTCTCGTTCCCACAAGCGGAAAATAGCCATTGGGTTCGGGCCCCAGGCGGCATGCTGGTGGAGCTGGCCAGCCCCATGGCGAGCGCGTAGCGCCGCCGCGGGACATTTGCGGGATGCATGGTTTCCTAAACGAGGTTGAGAAGAATTGGATTCTGTACCATTCAAAAGGCCGCAACGGAGTAGTGATCCAACGAAATGCAGACGTTCAAATACAACACAGAAATACCCGATCGGCTGGCAGTTCTCATGGAGACGATTGAGCCTCATCGCCAATCCGTTTTGGAGCATCCGGTTTATGGCACATTGAAAACCCTGGATGACGTTCGCGTTTTCATGTCCCACCATGTGTTTGCGGTGTGGGATTTTATGTGCCTGCTCAAAACGCTGCAGCAGAAGCTGACGTGCGTTGAGGTTCCATGGCTTCCCACCGTGGACAGCCAGAGTCGCCGTCTCATCAATGAGATTGTCCTGGAAGAAGAGAGCGACGAGATCACGTCCGGCGTGTATCGGAGTCACTATGAGTTGTACCGAAGCGGTATGGACGCCTGTGGCGCGTCCACGCGGGCGATCGATGCGTTGCTCGAGGCCTTGTCTCGAGGCGCCACCATTCACGAGGCGCTGGCGACCCGAGAGATTCCTGCCCATGTTGTGACCTTTGCCACGGCGACGGCGCGCGTGCTTCAGGGCGGCCAAACCCATGAGATTGCGGGCGCGTTTACCATGGGTCGTGAGGGTGCGATTCCCGGTATGTTTCGTGCGTTGATCGGCCGTCTCCGAGGGCGGTACCCCGAGGAGCTTGGGGTGTTGGTGGACTATTTGGAACGCCACATTGAGCTGGATGACGAGCGCCACGGTCCCATGGCCCTACAAATGCTGTCCAATGTCTGTGGGGACAGTGAAGAGCGATGGCTGGAAGCCACCCAAGCCAGCATTGACGCGCTCACAGCGCGCCGGGCGCTTTGGGACGGCGTATGCGCGACGCTCCGGTCTCATTAATCGACAGCAGTTCTTGTCTCAATAGTGGGGCAGCGTCAGGGTCATCACAGCAACCTGTTGATGTCCACTCATCCCTATAAGGTGATCCAGTTCCAGCAGCGGATGTCTCACCGAGAAGAACAGTGGAAAGCGTTGTCTGGCCGGTGGTTGGTCCTCAGTGGGCCGGTTTTGGAACCGAATGTTTATTTGTGATACTGCTGGGGTCTCTCATGAGTGAATCACAACCCAGTAAGGAAAGTTCGACCCTGAGGCGCGTCGTCACCATGTTTGCGCTCGTGGTGGCAGGAGAAGCGATCTTCTGTTTGCCTTTTCTGTTGGTCCGAGTCTTTCGCCCCACGCTGCTCGATGTCTTTGACATTTCCAACCTGCAACTCGGCACCGCGTTCGCCTTCTATGGCGTGGTCGCGATGGTGGCCTACTTGCCGGGCGGTCCGATCGCGGACCGCTTCTCCGCACGGGGGATGATGACCATTGCGCTCCTTGTCTCGGCCATCGGCGGGTTCTATTACGCCACCGTGCCGGGCATCGGCGGGCTCAAGATCCTGTTCGCCTTCTGGGGGTTGACGACCATCCTTCTGTTCTGGGCCGCCATGATCCGCGCCACCCGCGACTGGGGTGGAGACGACGATCAGGGCAAGGCCTTCGGTATTCTTGACGGTGGGCGTGGATTGCTCGCGGCGGTGCTCGCCTCGGGCACAGTCGCGGTTTTTGCCGCGTTCTTACCCGACGATGCGGCCACGGCCACGCTCGAACAGAAAACAGAGGCCCTGAAACAGGTCATCTGGATCTTCACCGGGATGACGCTCGTTGCCGGCGCGGTGGTGTGGTTCTGTGTGCCGGACGAGAGCGGCCCGCACCGCTCGGGCGGAGACAATGCGCTCTCGTGGTCGAAGATTCGGACAGTGTTCAACAACCCGGCGGTATGGCTTCAAGGCATGATCGTGGTGACCGCTTATGTCGCGTTCAAGGGCATGGACAATATCGGACTGTTCGCCCGCGATGTGTACGGGTTCGACGATGTTCGGGCGGCCAATGTGAGCACAATCGCCTTGTGGGTGCGGCCGATCGCTGCCCTGGGCGCCGGTTTTATCGCCGACAGGGTGGGAGGTCCACGGTCGATCGCGGCCTGCTTTGTCCTGATGTTCCTTGGAAACGGTTTCGTGGCGACGGGGCTTCTCGACCCTACCGCGCCCTGGATGCTCTTCACCATGGTGATCGCCATCGCCGTCGCGGTCTTCGGTATTCGGGGAATCTACTTCGCCATCTTCGACGACGCTGGGGTCCCGGCGTCGTTGACGGGCACCGCCGTGGGGTTGGTCAGCGTGGTCGGATACACCCCGGACATCTTCATGGGTCCGCTTAATGGCTACCTGACCGACACCTACCCGGGTGCGCAGGGGCACCAGTACTTTTTCGGGACGATCGCCGGCTTTGCCGTGCTGGGGCTGTGTTGTACGCTGCTCTTCCTGCGTCTGTCGGCTCGGAGATCAGCCTGAGCGACGGGTTGGGAGTGGGCCACGCCATCGTGACCATGGCCACCCGTTGAACCGAAGGGTGGCGTGCCGGCTGTGTGAAACTGCGCTCAAACTCCTGGCAGGGTGATTCTTCGTTTGATTGGGGGCGGGTTGCGCCGTATTTTCAGCGCAGTGGGTGGTTTTATACCGAACGCGCTGCGGCCACCAAGTTGCGCAGCTTCTGCATGGACAGATCCCGGGGGAGCATGGCCAGGCCGCAGTCGGGCCCGGCGAGGAGGCGATCCTTGTCGATGTGTTCCAGCGCCATCCGAATCCGGTCGCGGATCGCTTCCACCGGCTCCACCGCCGTCTTCGAAACGTCCACAAGCCCCAGGATGATCGACAGCCTCGACGCCGACTCGAGGAGCGTCAGGTCATTGGACCGGTGGGCGTCTTCGATGGACACGCAGTCCACCGGCGCCTGGTCCAGCCCCTTCAAGAGATCGAAGTACGCCTGTGGCTCGGCCTTGGGGTATTCGTCCATGTCCAGGTCCGACGGGTAACCGCAGCACATGTGCACCACCCGCTGAACGTGTTGGGGCACGCCCGCAAAGCAGCGGGCCAGCGCATCGAGCCCAAAGTTCAGTGCCTTTTCCGGCTGGCGGGCGAAGATCGGCTCGTCCACCTGGATCCAACGGCATCCCGCCTCTGCGAGTCGCCGGATCTCGGTGTTGAGCGCGTCCCCGAGGGCGAAAGCGAGCGTTGCCTCGTCGGCGTAGTGGGCGTTGGCGGTGGAGTCCATGATGGTCAAGGGGCCCGGTACGGTGATTTTCACCGGCTTGTCGGTTACCTCCTGGGCGGTCTTCCAGTCCTGCGGCAAAAACGCGGAGCCGGCGCTGACGGGGCCGGTGATGGTGGGGACCCGGGCGGTCCAACTGCCGTCTCGCATCTCTTTGGCGGTCAGGCCGTCAAAATCGAAGCCTTTCAGGCGCCGGCAGTGGTAGTAGATATAGTGTTCGCGCCGCACCTCTCCGTCGGTGGGGATGTCGATTCCGACCTCGTCCTGCTCGATCACGACTTCCCGGACGCCCCGGTCCAGCTTCTCGGCGTGGGCCCGGTCCTGGTTGGCCAGGATCTCCTCGTAGGCCGTGGTGGGCGCGGCTCGCCGCAACTCCCCCATGTCGAACCAGTTGGGCACAGGCACGTAGTCGGGTTTGGGATAGGCCCCGATGGTGGTGGTCAGAATGGGCATGATCGCTACGCTTTTTGTCCCGGTTTTGGTTTGATTTCGGGTTCGTTTCGTTTCCTGTAGCACTTCAAAACGGTTTAAACTACAGGGCTGTCTGGATTCGACCGAATCGGGGCCTCACGCAGTGGCTGGCCGTCAAGAACCTTCTCGTCACAAAAGGTCAGCCTCTCTACCCCGAGCGCGGCGAATGCGTGATGATCCTCTCCGCCAACGGAGGGGATAAAAGAGCGCCGCTCTAACAGTCTTGGGTCGGGTCCAAATCCATTGCCGGGTTGCGACTCAGGCGGCGGACAGACCCAGCGGACTGTCCCCGTTTGTCACCTTTTCTCCAACGCTGTCTTCACAGCGTGTTGAAGCATCTGCGGGGCCTTGCCAAAGGTGCGTTGAACTTCCTACACTCGGATCGCTGGAGGGGTTTGAGATGTCAGAAACGAAACACAAAGCGTTTGTTGAGAAGTTCCGTGCTTTCTGGGCGGCTCCCGCGGTCGATTCCGAATCGGTCCGCTTGCGCACCAGGTCGTGAGCAGTCTACGTTAGGGGGGGCATGATGTGTCATCGGCTATTGTTGTGTGTGTTGTTCACCTTGGCGGCAAGCTGTGGCGGATCGTCGGATGCCCCAGCCCCGGCTTAATTATTGGGTGCCACCTGTTTGGCCAGGTGCCACCTGTTTGGCCAGCAGTACGCTATCATTAAGCCATCCAGACACGAAGAGGACAACCACGATGCCTTTTGATTCTCTGGGTCTATCGGACCACCTGCTGCGCGCTGTTCAGGCTCAGGGCTATGACGCACCCACGCCGATTCAACAGCGGTCCATACCGCACATCACCGCCGGTGCGGATCTGGCTGCCGAGGCACAGACAGGATCTGGGAAAACGGCTGCATTTGTGCTCTCGATACTGCAAAAGATGGCCTTCGATACCGCAGAATCGACACCAACAACCATCGGTGTTCTGACCATCACGCCGACCCGTGAACTGGCGCTTCAGATCGCCCAAACATTCAAGCTCCTCGGTCAGTTTGCTGAGCCGCCCCCCAGGGTGTTGAGCATCATTGGGGGGACACCCATCAGCGACCAACTCTCGGCCCTTTCTTCAGGGGTAGACATCGTGGTCGCGACACCAGGGCGACTGCTCGACCTTATGGAACGTGAAGCGATCAATCTAAACCACGTA
>CAUZBV010000177.1:0-7174 GCA_963578115.1 Myxococcales bacterium | reverse complement strand
GGCTTCCCGTTGCCCGGATCCTGGATAGAAAGCTCCAGATTTTCGGGGCATTCCGGGGGCGGCAACTTGCATTCTGCGAGCTCGGAATCGGAGCAGGAGCATGTTTCCGGGAACGCGCATCCCCAGCACCCGCTCTTGTTGGCCAGGACCAAGGGCGGAACGCAAAAGGGTTCTGGATCGTCGCATGTGATGTCGGCAGAACAAGCGGATGTTTCGCACGTGGCAGACTCGTCAACGGTGCCGGGTTTGCATCCGTATTCACACACCTCTTCGAGCACGGGATCGTTTTCGTTGCAGTCGTAAAGCGTGTTTGGATCTTCGCCCAGTTCGTCGCCACAGACCAAACTGGCGCCTTCGTCGCACAGGGTGGCCGGTGGGGTCGCATCCACGCCGCATTTTCCTTCCAAACAAGCCGCTTGGCCCGGCGGTATGCATTCACCTAGCTCCGGGCAGTTGAGCGTCAAACCCCCGCAGTAGGTGTCCCAAGCAGCCTTTCGATTCTCGTGTGCGGCCACCGAGGTGGGAAACCACGGGCATTCAATGCAATCGCACTCGTCGGCATTTGTGACAACCGTGCCGTACTCGGAGATCGTACATTCTTCATTGGCCGTGCAGGGTTGATCCGAGATGCTTCCCTGAGGCTCGCACGTCATGGGATCGACACAGTAGAACGCGCCTTCTTGGGCGGCGAGCTCAAGCATCTCAGGACAGTTGGGTGCCTCCATGGCGCTCACGACGGGGTTGCCATCGGAGCAGGTACAGGTGTCTTGGTATGCGCAGCCCCAGCAGCCATTCTTGTTGATGGGAATCAACGATTGAGGGCACTGGTGCGGATCGGTATCACAGTCCACATTGGTGTCGCATTCGACCGGTTGTGCTGGGTTGAGTGTACAGGCGCCTTCGACGCAAATGGGGGTTCCGGGAGAGCTGCATCCCGGATCCGGGCAGGGGTTTTCCGCGTACCACTCGGTGCAATACTGGTCCCAGGCGGCGTCACGCTCAGCCTGTATCGTCTTGGTGACAGCCCAATTGGAGCAAACGGGGCACGCATCGGAGATCTGGAAACACTCTTCCGTGTCGGTGACCACCGCATCATATTGGGTCAAGGTGCATTCATCATCGTTGATGCACACAGCGGTGTTGACCACATCAGGCTCGGTGTCAGGACCGTTCCCATCGCTTGGTTTCACATCGGTTTCCGTGTCGGGAACCACGCTGTCGGGAGCGTCCTCGGAGGGGACATCTTGGACGACGTCGGACAGGTCAGATGATGGCGTGGTCGAGTTGCCGCACGCCAATGTCAGCGCACACGCACCCAGCAGAAAAACCCGAACCCGTGACCTCATCATATTCGCTTGCCTCTCCGGAATCCTTATCTCTTGAGACCTTACCAGTCCGATCTTCCAGGTTGTTGTTTCGTTTTTCAACAAACTAGTGCGTTTTTGGAAAGGACTGGACTTGTATACAACCTCGAATCACACTGCTTTTCAATCGGGGAGCATGCAGTGAGCGAGGTACCAGCAAACGTTTTCGGCCCGGGTAAGAGATGGCGTGTGGCCACGCTCGTGTTGATGGCGCTCGCTACATTGGTCGTGTGTTTCACCTTTGGTGACTATGGTGTTACGTGGGATGAACGGGATCAGCGGGAATACGGCGACGAGGTCATCGGCTGGCACACGTCGATGTACGGCAACGCGGAAGTCCTCGACAACTACAATCGAGTGTACGGTGGGTTCTTTGATGTCGTCGCGCAGCTTTTTTCGTACACCGGCCTCTTTGACGTGTATGCAGCGCGGCATCTGATCGGCGCTCTGTTTGGGCTGCTGGGGATCCTGTTCACCTATCGCCTCGGCGCCCGCCTGTTCGGGCCCATGGCGGGATGGTTCGGAGCGTGCTTCTTACTCCTGACGCCCGTGTACTACGGTCACATGTTTAACAACCCCAAAGACATCCCATTCGCTGCCATGTGCACGGTGTCCTTGTACGTCCTCGTGTGCGCCTTGGAGGAGCTGCCCGCCCTGTCGCGACGAACCTTGGCAAGGCTCGGCATCGTCATCGGGCTGACCATGGGCATTCGTATCGGCGGTGGCGTGCTCTTGGCGTACGCCGCTGTTTTCGGGCTCATGGCGTGGACGCAGCACCGACGAAGCGATGCGGAGCCGTGGCCGGTGTGGCCCTTGGTGCGGCACTTTGGCTGGACGGTCTTGTTGGCCTGGGCGGTGATGGTCTTGTTCTGGCCTTGGGCATTGGTGAATCCTCTCGTTCATCCCTTTGAGGCGTTGACTCATTTCACCTCACATCAACTGGGTGCGACCACGCTTTTTAACGGTCAGGATGTCAGCGCTACCAACCCGCCCTGGACGTACTTACCCTTGTGGTTCGGGGTCCGACTGCCGGAATTTTACGCAGCGGGCTTGTTGGCGGGGGCTGTGGCCTGGTTCCGTCATCATCCCGGTCTCCGCCTGACGGTGATTCTCGTCGCTACGGCCTGGTTGTTGCCGCTCGTCCTGGCCACGGTGATGGGTGCGCCCATGTATGACGGTGTTCGACACTTTCTCTTTACCCTTCCGCCGCTGGCGGTGCTGGCAGGCGGCGGTTTGACGCTTTGGCTGCGTGGCTGCGGTGTGCGTTGGCTGACATGGACGATGGCCGTCGCAGTGGCCCTACTCATGGGGTGGACAAGCGTCGATATGGTGTCCCTGCATCCTTACCAATCGGTGTATTTCAATCGTGTGCTTGGCGATGGATTGGCAGGGGCATCCGAGCGCTTCGAAACCGACTATTGGGGGGCGAGCTACCGCGAAGCGACCGAGTGGCTCGTTACGCATGGGTTGCCCGGAGCCGAGGGTCCTGTCCGGGTGGCCAACACGTCCGATTCCTTTCTGACCGAGCAGGTCCTGGTGGCCGATGAGCAACGCCGCAAACGATTCCGTTCCGTTGAATTGGACGACGCCCCCGATGTCATTCTGAGCACCACGCGGTACGGAAACCACCGGACCGTCGACGGGATCCTGCTTCACACGGTAGAACGTCAGGGCGTGGGATTGTGTTACGTTTTTGACGTCCGCACGGGGCGGAACCCCTAGCGAGTTTTCGACTCTCGCCCGTCGAGCCATCGGATGGCGGCGTCTTCGGTCTTAAAGAAGTCGATTCGGTTCATGCGCGCGAGCTTCATCACGGCTTTGGCGATGGTGCGTTCCCAGGCTCGGGCGCCAACCAGTGCTACATGACCGATCAACTGCTTCTTGGTCAGAAGCCAGTGGCCCATGATGATCTGGGAGCGCAGTGGCGTCTTTCTGAGATCGGAGACGTCCAGCAGGGCGCTCTTGGGGAGCGCATCGGGAAATTCTGTGATGGCCTCATCGATCACCGCCAAGAATGCGTGTGTTCCGGGCACAGTCCCCCGACCGTAGAAGCGAACCACGATCCGGTAGGGGTCGTGGGCTTCGGCCGTAAACCAGGTTTTGTGGTCACGGTAGTTTCGCTGGAAAAGTGGTTCTGTCATAGGTGAGTTTCCCTTGTGCACGCGCGTGCGAGAAGAGTGCAACACACCTCTGCCTTTTCGCATTTTTTTCCAAAAAAAGCATTGCATTTTTCGGTGAGAACTGTTTCTGTACCGACCGGTACGTACAGGAGATGAGATCCATGCCAAAACCCAAGATAGCCAGTGTGCACGGACGCCAAACTGAGCAGGGGCAGGTCAGTCGAAAAGCGTTGATCGACGCTGCGGTGGCCTTGATCTGTGAACGGGGAATCCACGGGACCAGCGTAGGCGCCATCTGCGAGCGAGCCGGTGTGGTCAAGACCAGTTTGTATTGGCACTTTGGGAGCAAAGACGGGCTCTTGGCGGCCGTTATGGACGACATCGCGTCACTGTGGGTCGACGAGATATTGAACGTGGTCTATCGGGTGGGGAACCCCCGTGCCCGTTTGGACGCACTGATCGCTGGTTTGCGTGTCGTCGTGGAGAAGCGCGCTCAATTGTTGCAGGTGATCCAGGCGGTCATCTCGGAGAGCGCCAATGTGAGCGACGAGGTTCGCGACGCCGTTCGTCGTCTGAACACACTCTCGTTGGACGCCATCGCGCAAGGCTATCGAGACACGCTGGGGATGGATCTGCCGGATTTGGACCTGTTGGCCAACACCATCATTGCGTTGACCCACGGCGCGTTGCGTCAATACCAGATTGACCCCGAGAACACCGATCTCGATCGACTCTTCGAAGACATGAAGCGCACCGCTGTCGTGATCCTCAACGAGCGCATCCGACGCACGCTCGGCAAAGATGTATTGGACACCGGGGAGAACACGTGAGTCAAAGCGCAACCCATCGAGGTACCCAACTGTGCGGCCTCCTGCTCGGTGTCATGCTCTTCGCGGGCAACGCTGGGGCGCAAGAGCACGTGCGCTTGGAGCACAAGGCAATGCCTGAATGGTTCATGCTCGACGCGGAATATCGTGTTCGGTCGCTCTACATCAATCCACTGGAGCTGGGCGGTGAGACGGTGGACGAGATGAGCTGGTCAGAGCAGCGTTTGCGACTCGATATGGGAGTCCGCTGGGCCAAGAAGGGCGGCGTGTATATGCAGATCGATGTGCTCGACGGCACGCTGATGGGCGACAACGGCCAATTCGGCGGCGACCCGCAGCCCTCGTCCGGATTGGCCCTCGCATCGCGTCGGCCGAATGTGGCGGGATATGGCATCGGCTATGCGGCCGGGGCAAGCGATCCCTTGAACTCGGACAACTATGTCCCTGTGCTTAAAGGCATGGATCCGGCCGAGGTGAACTGGGCGTACGGCGAGGCGTTTTTGCCCCTGGGATTCCTGCGCGTGGGACGTCAGCCCTTTACCATGGGTGCCGGCATTGGAGGCCACGATGGATTGCGGCGCAATCGATGGGGGGTCAGTCATTACTCGCACACGGCGGACCGAATCATGTTCGGCACCAAGATCGACGAATGGGTGAACGCGATTCAACACGGTCCGGGCTACGAGGCGGATCCCTCCATGGACAATGGGGTGTTCTTGGCGTTGGCTTACGACTGGAGCGTTCAAGACGAGTTGACCGCTACCGATGACAACCTACACCAGATTATGACCGGCTTGTTGTGGCGAAAGCGCAAGGCCGATTGGTTTGGGCTGGAGTGGAAGAAGCTGACGGCCATGGCCTTCATGCTGACCAAGCTCGGTCCCAGCTTTGACACCCAAGTGATGGCGTTCCCCATGCGCCTCAAGGGCATCGTGGAGCCTCTGTCGTTTGATTTTGAGTACATCGTCTATACGGGCCAAACGCGGGAGATCGCCGAAGGCTACGCGGCCCTGTCGGGCAAGGAGGCCAAGACGCAACAACTCATGGCCATGGGGGCACACGCGTCGGTGGGTCTCACCTTGGGACCGGTGGAGCTCTTGGCTCAGTTCAACTTTGCGTCGGGCGACGAAGATCCCCGGCCTTCGACCGACTGGACGGGCTTCAGTTATGCCCGTGACTTCAACATGGGATTGCTCATGTTTGAGCACATCTTGGCCTTCGAGTCCGCACGTTCCGCGGCCGTTGGGTTGCAGACTTTGGCCGATTCCGGGGCGGCGGCGTTCCCTCTGACGGAAGTGGCCACCGAAGGACGCTTTACCAACGCAGTCGCTCTCTTTCCTCAGATTAAATTTCAATTGGCTGAGGGCCCGACCCATTGGGTTCACGCCCGCTTGGGTGCGCTCTTTGCGTGGCCCGCGGCCAAGGTGGGGGTGGTGGACCCGATAGCCACCGTTCGCGGGTTGGATGGCGAGAGTATTGTGGATGACGCCGTCAATTACCACGGCGGAAAGCCGGGGGATTATTACGGCACGGAAATCGATCTTCAGCTGAGTTGGACGTGGTCGGAGGTCTTTCATTGGACTGTGGAGGGCGCGGTGCTCTTTCCGGGTTCCAGCATGCAGAACGTCCACGGTCATGCGGTCAATTCATACTTTGTGGAGAATCGTTTCGAGTTCATTTTCTAGGGTTGGTTCAGGAGCTGCGAATGTTGCGAATGTGGATGCTGATGCTGTTTATTTCATGGTTATGCCCCTTGGGATGTGCGTACGACGCACCTCCTGAGCCGACCCTCGTTTTTCCCGAAGGGGGGGTGTTCAAGTCCGGGGATCCGATCATTCTTCGCTTTTCCGAGCCCATCGATCCGAGCACCCTGTCCATCCGAATTTGGCCCGGTCCGCGGGATCTGGAAGGAGAGATTCCCGCGGATGCAAAACCTTTTCTGACGGGTTGTATGGTCGCCGCGGAGACGTGCGACAGCGCGACGCTCGAGGTGTTCGCCAAGAAAAACGACGACAAGACACTGGTGGTGATTCCCCGCACCGCGCTCGACCCGCTCGGTAGCGAGGAGGTTGTGGAGGCTCGCCTGACGCTGGATCCACAGGGGCTCGGGAAGTCGAACTTGCCCTTGCTGATCGAGGTTCAGGCGGGCCTGGGTGACCTCCACGGCAATCGCACGGGCATCGGATACCTCTTTGATGTGCAGTTCTTGCCTTCCGTGTCTGTGTCGGGTGAAGCGGTTCCATTTACCGACGGCACCTACATCTTTGTGGCCACACTGAAAAAGCCGATCGATGGATTGGTGATCACGTTGATCAATGATGTGGTGACCGGTTCCGACGGGGCAGTCGCGCTCGCAGGAGCGGACGGCGACGAAGTGGAAGGGGCGCCCAAGAACACAAGCAATCCCGACGAGCTGACCGTCGATGGGAGCGAGCGCGGCTTTACCATCTATGCCCAGGGACAGTTGTCGCAATTGGGGCCGAACCGCTTTTTGGAGATGCAGCCCACGAAACTCGATATCAGTCTGGGTGCCATCCGTCTGACGCTCACCGATTTGGTGATGAGCGCCACGATCAACACGGATCCCAACACGGGCTACGAACGACTGGAGGGCACGTTGGCCTACGGTGGTCTCATCATGGAAGTGGGGGGCAAACCCGTGAACTACGATGCGGGCTCCACGTCGTTTACGGGCACGTACGTTCCCCCTGAAAAAGAGCCGGTGGGTGTTCCCAAAGTATGCGGTGATTTGTGTGGTGCGGTGCCGGTTCAATGCTATCCGCCACCGAACTTTCCGCCGGCGGGATTGTGTGAATCGTCCGCCGAGAGCGACGGGTCCGAAACCACGCGTGAAAGACAATCA
>CAUZBV010000176.1:0-7191 GCA_963578115.1 Myxococcales bacterium | reverse complement strand
ATGCGGGCCCTTCCGACGTCCCTGTGGTGCCGCCCGATGTTCCAACCCCTCCGAAGGATGGCACCGTGGCGCCCTTGACCTATCACGGGGCCATTCGAACCATCATGGAGACGCATTGTGTGCGTTGTCATGAGACGGATGGAGCGGCTCCCTTTTCACTGGAGACCTACGCGGACGTCGCTCCGCTCTCGACGCTCATCGTCGGATCCGTGACCACTGGAACCATGCCGCCGTGGACGCCCGATCCGGCGTGTCGACCCATGGCCGATCAGCGAATCATGAGCGCGGGTGAGATCGAGTCGATCGTGGCGTGGGACGCCGCGGGTGTGCCGGAGGGCGATCCGCAATCCTACATTGCGCCTCCCCAGAGGAACAATCAGGTCGCCGAACCGGATCTGCGTTTGGATGCGGGGGTGGGCTATACCAAAAACCAGCTCTTGCCGGATGACTATCGGTGTTTCCCACTGGCGCATTCCTTTGAGGCGGACACTTATATCGTGGGGTCCAACGTGTTCCCTGACCAGAGATCCATTGTCCACCACGTCTTGTTTTACGCCGTGCATCCAGACAACGTGGCCCAGTTGGCCGCCAAGGATGCCGCGGACGCCGGTCCCGGGTATCAGTGTTTTGGTGGACCTTCCGTTGGAAACGCTCCATTGGTCGGCGGATGGGTCCCGGGTATGCAACCCGTTTTCTTTCCGGAGGGAGCCGCTATTTCAGTTGAAGCGGGTAGTCAAATCGTGATGCAGATCCACTACAATGCGTTGGGGTTAGCGGATCCGGCCTCCGTACCCGAAGACCGTACGGAGGTGGGACTATGGGTTCTTTCAGCAGGAGAAAAACCGACTCATATTGTCCGAATTGACGGCTTGGCCCACAGCCAGATTCAGATCGCGTCGGGTGATCCCAATTCCGTGCAAAAGAAGACGTTCCCCTATCCCTTGGCAGGGACGCTCATCGGCGTGGTTCCACACATGCATTTATTGGGAACCCAGATCGGGGTTCGCCACAAGTCCATCGCAGACGGCGAGGACACCTGTCTAGTGGACATTCCCGACTGGGACTTCAATTGGCAGCAGTTCTACTGGTATGAACAGGACAACTATGTGCCCCTCATGCCCGGTGATGAGTTTGAACTAACCTGCGTATACGACAACAGCGCGAGTAATCAGCCCGTGGTGAACGGCGAGCAGTTGTCCCCCAAGAATGTGGTGTGGGGCGAGGGCACCTTGGATGAGATGTGCCTGAATTACATTGTGACGATGAGCGCTGCTCCGAGCGATTCCATGTGCGGGAATCTGGTCGCATGCGGGTTGGCCTGCCCAGACGGAGACAGTGTCTGTTTTCTCTCATGCTATGCACAGTCGGGTGAAGACTGCCTCCAATGCGTGGGTGATCCGTTGACGGAGTGTATGAAGGGTCCGTGTTTGGCGCAGATTGTTCCGCTGGGCCAATGCTTGAACACATGCGACCAATCGCCGCTGGTGTGTTTGGCCGGCGAATGTGCCAGCCAGTATCATGCGGCCTATGTGTGCATCGAACCTCATCTGGAGTCCGGAGCATGCGATTCGTTTGTGGCGTCCTGTGGTTTGACGTACGGGAATTAACCCAGGGAAATGAAGTCCCACGCCGGTGTGTCCGCCAGCGCTTGTTCCTTGGTTGCTGATGGGACAAACGATCCCCTGTACGCGCACTGAATTGTCGCCCGAATGTCCGCCTCACTAAATCCCATATGAGTTTCCGCCAGTCGAAGTTCACCCGACAACGTGATGTCAAACAAGCCGGGATCGTCCGAGTTGATGCTCACCGGCACGCCCGCGCGGAGCAACGCTCGAGCGGGATGGGCTTCTAATGACGGCACAGCGCGGGTTCGCACGTTGCTGGTGGGGCAGGCCTCGATCAGGATGCTCTCGTCCGCACAACGCCGCATGAGCCCTTCGTCTTGTATCAACGAAACCCCGTGGCCAATGCGCTGGGCCTGTAGCCAATCGAGAGAGTCTCGAATATGTTCTGGCCCGGTGTTCTCACCACTGTGTACAGTGACTGGGAGCCCTGTTTTGTGAACCGGTTCGATGGCCTCTGAGAACGCCCGCGCGGGCCATTGTTCTTCCACGTCGGCGAGATCAAAGCCCACCAACGCGTCTCGCCAATTGGCGGCGAACGCGGCCGTCTCACGAGCTGAATCGGGGCCATAGATCCGACTGACGATGGCGATGAGTCCGACCGCAATGTCATGTTCTTGTTCCGCGCGTCCAACGCCGGTGAGGATGGCATCCATCATGGCGTCCCAGTCGAGCCCGGAGGGTTGGGCCATGAAGCCCGGGCTGAAACGCAACTCCAGGATTCGGACGCCATCGAGGGCAGCGTCAACGACGGCCTCGTATGCCAAACGTTCGACCGCTGGTAGTGACCGGAACGCATTTTGGAAGAGGCCAAAGGCGGCCAAGACCGCATCCAGGCCGTCCATGGGCTCGAGAACCTGCGCTACCTGTGCCAACTCACGCGGGTCTTCTGTTGGCAAGGGGACCTTGTGGATCTGTGCCAGCTCAATCAGTGACTGGATTCGTAGCGATCCTTCGAGGTGGCGGTGCAGTTCGATGGTGGGCAGTGCGGTTGGGCTCATGGAGCCGGCACTTGAATTGGCTCTGGGTCGGCTACGGGCTCGACCTCCACTTCCACCAAGCCGAGGTCGATGACTTTGATCGTGTAGGTTGCCGTGTCATTTCCAATCTGGCCGGTCTCTTCTCGGACACGGATGATGTACCGTCCAGGCGTGAACTCATGCTTGATTTGTCGACGGTTGTCCGCGCCGATGTCTCCTTTTCGGGTGATCGGTGTTTCATCCGATTCGAAGAGGTCTACCGAGAGGCGCAATCCCTCGATCCCTGTGATCTGAATGGCCATGAGCCGCAGCTCGTCAGGGGTGGGTGCGGTGACCGTGAACGAGAAGTGGTCGGAATCACCCCGGGGATGGATGTGGCCTTTGAATTTTGTGCCGGTGGTGAGCACAACGCGTCTGGCTGCCGCAAAGTCATCGTTGGGTTCGATTTCACGGTCGCGGGCGTCTTCCAAGGCGACGGAGATGCCATAGCCAAAGTCGACGTTGTATCCGTAGGCTTTGCTGCTGACTCGGACATAGGCGGCTTTGGGGCCCACAGGCAGCAAGGTCATTCGCTCCGAACCATTGACAGGTGCATCATTGACGGTCTTGAGCACGCCTCCCCCCACATCGACGTGTTCCAGTTGGAGATCGACACCGGGTACGCCACTGACGACCAAGGTGGCTACCATGGGGGATTCGGCGTCAATGCGATAGACATCCCAATCGGTCGGATGGCCGAGGAACCCATCCACAGGTTGCTCCGCGATCAGGGGGTTGGCATTGGAGGGGCGCCAGTTCGGTTCGCGCTCGTGCGGAGTCGTTGGCGCGCGTGTTTGCAGTACGATTCGATAACTTTCCCGGGCATTGCCGGATCCTTTGCGCAGGGGTTCAACGACCGCGTAATAGGGCAATTGGTCCGGCTCGATTGCAATGTCTCGAACCGTCATGTTGAGGCCCTTGGACCAGGGCACGCGGTTTTCGGGGACCACCACCAAACCTCGACGCCCTGCGCGATCCCGCTGGCTCTTGTTGAGGACGCGAAGTCCCAACTGCAGAGTAGGGATACCGCTTACATCCACGCGGATCAGGTGATCGTTCGGTATGTTCTCCAAGGACAACTCATACCAGTCGCTATCTTGCGACCAGCCGATGTATCCGGTCCGGGGCTCGTTGGGTCGGAGCATGCCCGCCCGGCGCCTGTCATTGTTGGGCTCCTGCTCCAAGCCTGGATCGGGGTCTATGACCGTCGCGGTGAGGAGGTAGGGATGTGCCATCTGAGGCTGTCCCGTGTTTGCTTGGCCCGCCGGACGCTTGCGCTTTGGGCTGGCCATGACGATGCGGAAGAAGTGTCGCCCAGGACTCAATACGGTGGGCGGAAGCACCTCCACCTCACCCGGACCGCCGTTGTTAATCCCGGCGGTCACGGCGTCGTCTTTGGAGGCTGCTAGCACGTCATCGTCAGAGACCATCCACTGGAGGATGAGGTCACTGTTGTCTTCGGGGTAGAGATGAACTTCTGCTCGAAGAGCGGCCTTCCCCGGGATTTTCAGAACGGCCCACTGCGCTCCGGCTGTGCTTTGTCCGGCAGCCGTCGCGAGTCGTCCTCGTATTCCGCCATTGATCGGGAGCGTAGCGGACTTCGCCCGACTCGTGTTGCCGTCTACGTCCAACACTTGTGGGCCCTTATCGCCCTCCGAGTTGGTTCGGCTGTTTGGATTCCGTTGTGCGTGTGGCCCCAGACTGGTGCCGCCTTTCGCCGATGATGAGATCGTGGCTGGAGACGTTCCTGGGTCTTTACGACAAGCCGCGCTAAAGACGACAGCGAGTCCGATTACGACGAGAGCGAGGCGCACAGCGGGTTATTTTCCGTAACTGGCGATGACCGCATCGGTGAGGTCGATGGACGGTGCGGCGTAAATGGCTCGTTCCAAGACAAGTGAATAGCCCTGCTTCAACGCGACGCTCTTGATGGTCGCCTCAAGCTTCTTCAAAATGGGGCCGAACAGCTTGGCTTCCTTCTCCTTCAGAGACCGTTCTGCGGCCACGGCGCCCTCTTGGATCTCGACCATTAGTCGCTGCCATTCACGATACTTCCTGCGTTTCGCGTCTTCCTGCAGCAGCGCGGCCTGTTTCTCAAGCTCCGCCTGCATCCTTTGAGCTTTGGCTTGTTTGGCTTTAAGTGCCTTCTTTTTCTTCTTCGTCGCTCTCTCCAGCTTCTTCTTGGCGGCTTTGCCCGCGGGGATCGAAAAGAGCGCTCGCTGGACGTCCACGATGCCGATCTTGGCGGGTGTCTTGTCGGCGAGTGCAACGCCAGAAATCAGCGTGAAGGCTAAGAAGAAAGTGAGAAGCGTGACCTTTCGTGTCAGACCTGTCATGGGAGGGCTCCATTCGATAAATTAGGGGATTCAACGGTGCACGAACTACGTGACCGCCTGCCGTCGGCACAAAGCCGGGGCATTATTGAAGGGCAACCCTTCAGTGTCAAGTCCTATTCCCAATGGTTTGAACGGGAATAAAACCATTGATTTCAAAGGTTAACTGAGCTTCGGGCGGGAAGGCTACATCCCGCTCCAGTCCCTTAGAACGAGTTGCCGATTGTAAACTCGAAGACGATGGGCTCTTCGCCGGGTTCCGGTTTCAGGGGGATGCCCCATTCAAAGCGCAAGGGGCCTACGGGACTCCACCAACGGAATCCGAAGCCAACGGATGTTCGCAGCTCGGCGAGTGATAGAGATTCTCCTTCTCCGAAGGCATTGCCCGCGTCAAAGAAGACCACGGCCCGAATGTTGATGGGTGCCGGGAAGATGGGGACCTCGATTTCGGCGTTGAGAACCAACTCCTTGTTGCCGCCAATGGTGTAGGAGGTCAGGTCGGCGCCCGGATCCGAGGAGATGGGCACCGCCAGGTGTGGACCCAAGCTGTTTCGATTGAACCCACGGACGTCGAAGATGCCCCCCACATAGAAGCGTTCCAGCAAGGGGATCTCTTCGCCGGTCGTGCTGAAGATGTATCCGCTGGTGGCCCGAAGTCGCAGCACAACATCCCAGAACATATTGAAGTACCACTGCGTCTTCGCACGGATGCGTGTGAATTCGTTTTCACTGCCCAAGTAGGGATGTGCCCACTCCACGCTGGCGTTGGTGTATTGACCCCCCGTCGGGAGCATGCGGTCGTTCCGGGTGTCCAGAAACGCCGTGGCGAGGAGGCTGGAGGTCACGCCGTCGTCCAAGAGCGTGGCTATCTCCACGTCACTCCGACCACGACGTCCTCCGATTCGGACGTCGCTGTTGATGAGGCCATAGGTGAGCGACAAGTGGAATTCGTCGGTGAACCAATACCCGAATGCCATGCTTCCACCGAGCCGTTCGGCGGAGAAATCCTCATACAGCTCTTGCGAGTTGTACAGGTTGACACTGTAGGACCAGTGTGTGTCCAGGAAGTAGGGTTCGTGGAAGCGGAACGCATAGTACGACCGGATGCTCGATATGCTGGCCATGAACGAGAAGGTTTGACCGTGTCCCATGAAATTCGTTTTGGAGATTTGCACCGTCGTCATGAAGTTCTCGATGCTGGAGAAGCCCGCTCCGATTTGAAATGTGCCGGTCTGACGTTCCTTGACGCGAATGATGATGTCTTGAATCGAGGGGTCTTCGGACGGTCGGTCGAGAAGCTCGACACGCTCAAAGAAGCCCAGGCGGGTGATCTTGGCCCGGCTTCTCTTCATCTTTGTGGCACTAAAGATGTCGCCTTCGTGAATCTCCAACACACGCCGGATCACTTTGTCCCGGGTGCTGTCGTTGCCTTGCATTTCGATGCGGCCGATTCGCTTCTTAATGCCCTTTTGCACCACAAAAGTGAAATTGATGCCGTGATCATCCGTTGTACTGGAAATGCTAGACGCCGTGGCGTCCGCAAAGCCTTTGTCCTTCAACAGGTCAGCGAGTCGAACGGAGTCTCTCTCCACCATGGAGCGATCGAACGTGTCACCGGGTTGCATTGAGAGCTTGGAGAGAATGAACTCCTTCTCATAGAGCAGATCCTCTGTGCGACCGTCAGACGTTTGTTGGCCGATTACATCCACTTTGTTGATGTGGTAGACCGGCCCTTCATGAATGTGGATCGTTACGGTTAAGTGCTCCATGTCGTGTGCCATGGTCACAATGGGCTCACTGATGCGGGCTTCTACGTGCCCCTTGGTGCCGTAGAAGTACTTTAGGATGTGCGTGTCTCGCTCCAGACTCTCCGGTTTGAACTGCCCGCTCTTACTCATGAACGACAGATAATTCCCTTCCTTGGTCTGCATGATGGTCTTGAGCGCATCGTCAGCGATCTCTCGGTTGCCGATCAAGCGTATGGTCTTGATCTTGATCTCGGCCCCCTCCTGAATTTCAAAGACCACATCGACGGAATTGTCATCACGTTTCGTGAGTGAATAGCGTACCCGTGTGAGGAAATAGCCTTCGTCAATGTAATAGTCTTTGAGCTTCTGTACGTTGGCTTTGAGCGCTTGTTGATCGGCGATGGCCATTTGTTGAATATCCAAGACCTTTTCGAGCTCCCCCTTTGGCATGTGGTCGTTGCCCGAAAAG
>CAUZBV010000175.1:0-7218 GCA_963578115.1 Myxococcales bacterium | reverse complement strand
GCCATCGCAACAGCCTTCGTAGGTCACATCGCCGCAGGGAACCGTCTCCTCGCCACACGTCTGAGTGCTCGGATCACAGACCGTCCCTTGATTGCATGCACACGTGCCACCACAGCCATCGTCACCACAAGTCGTTCCGTTGCAGCTCGGAGTGCAGGTTGGAATCACACAGACGTTGTTCTGACATTCTTGATTCCCCGTGCACAGATTGGGACAGGCACCACCGCATCCGTCATCACCACACTGTTTGCCGGAGCAATTGGGTGTACAAGTTCCCGTGTTACTGCAGATCCCATTCTCGCAGGTCTGCGCGTTGCCGCAGGTTCCACACACGCCGCCACAGCCGTTGTCGCCACAGCTCTTGCTGTCGCATGAAGGCGTACAGGCGACGCACTGACGATTCACACAACCCTGGCCGACGCCACAGGTGCCACACACATCGCCGCAACCATCCGCGCCGCAGGTTGCGCCCTCACAGCTCGGGGTGCAGGTCTCATTCGGAGAGGACTCGCCACAACCGACAGCGAGTGCCACCAACATCAAACACAGCCCAACAATATGACTCCAACTCTTTTGTTCTCTCATCGTGACCCTCAGCGTTTTGGTGAATTCAACCAGTGTCCGTACATCCTCATCATGGCGGAAGGTAGTCAAATAGGCTGATATGTCAAAGGAAATCGGCGGACTCCTCGCCAAGAAGATTTGCATCCCTCGATCTCCTGCCGGAACGCCGCTGAGTAAGCGCCATCGGTTTTCGTGTGTTCAAGGGCATGCTATGTAGGGGGGGGTGAAGTATGCGTTTCCTGCGAGGAGCATCGACCGAACATGAGTAAAGCCCAGCCCGGCCATGCACTGGAGGGGTTTGCAAACCTTCCCACATGGGACTGGCCCAATGACGCCCTTGAACGCATACACGAGGGTCTTCAATCCTCGGACGTACCCACACAGTGTTTGGCAGCGCAGATGGCCGGTAAGATCCCGGGCCATAATCTCGCGCTCGAGCTGGTCCGCGTCCTGAAAGCCGCAGACAACACGGAACTCCTGGTGGAGGCCTCTATCGCTTTGGGACCGGTGTTGGAAGAAGCGTTGTTGGGCGCCTTCGGAGACGAAGATCTGGAACCGGAGATCACTCCTCATTTGGTTCGAGAAATCCAAACGCTGTTCCGCCGACTCTACCACGACGCAGACGCACCCAACGTCGTTCGACGTCGGGTTCTGGAGGCCAGCGTCCGATCGCCCGAACCCTGGCACGTAGGCGCCACGAGAGCCGCGTTTCAGTCGGGCGACTTGGGTTGGCGCGTAACGGCCGTGTTCGCCATGGGGTACCTGGATGGGTTCGAAGCCCAGATCGTCGCCTCGCTCGACGATGAGGCAGCGGAGATCATTCGAGAGTCCATCCGATCGGCCGCGCGTCGACGCATCCAAGAGTCAGGACCTCGTATCCTTGCAATCATCCAAGAGAATGACCATGACAACCCATTGCGCTTGATCGGCGTCGATGCGTTGGCCCAACTACGGCCTTCGGGGACGGTGGCATTGTTGCAGTCACTGACCAACCATCAAGACGACGTGTTGGCCAGCGCAGCTCACGTGGCCTTGGACGAAGCCCTGATGTGGGAAGACATCGAAGGACTCGACGAGCCCTAACCCAGATATTTCACCAGTCCGCTGGATGGCGATTTGCGATATACTCCTCCCGTGGAACACGCAGCCGACCCACCCTCCGCATTTCGTCAGCATTTACAGGCCTTGGGCGAACGATTCGCCCATCCCACCTTCGGGTTCTTTGGTCCACAATCCGTCGCCTGGAAAGTGAACCGGGAGGCGGTGCTGATGCTCGGAGGCATGCGGGCATTGCTGATGCAGGTCGCACATCCGAAAGTGGCGCAGGGTGTGGCGGACCACAGTCGATTTCGCGATCAACCCTTCCAGCGCGCCATGAGCACATTCCGGGCCGTGCACACCATCGTCTTTGGGTCGCAACAGGAGGCCGTCGACATGGCCTACCGTGTCCATTGTGTCCACAACCGGGTACAAGGCAAGGTCGTGGATCCAATCCCTGAATTGTCGGACACATCGTACTCCGCCAATGACCCGGACTTGTTGATGTGGGTGTTCGGCACACTCTTCGACTCGGCCCTGCTTGGCTATGATCAGTATTTGCCCCGTCTTCGCGCGTCTGAACGCACGCGCTTCTATAAGGAAAGTATGCTCTTTGCGCGACTCTTCGGTGTTCCGGACGATCGGATCCCACCGGATCTCTACGCATTTCATCGCTGGATGGACGACATGTTGACGGGATCGGAGTTGGTCGTCACGCCAACGGCCCGAGAGATCGCGCTCTCACTCTTGGATGGCATCGTATTTCCGGCCATTTCCCGGCCGCTTCACTCCATCTTGGCCGCAGGGATGCTGCCGGACCCTCTCCGCGAGGCGTTTGGTATTCCATGGGGCCGACGCTCACAGATAATTTATGGTGCCGGGACCCAGAGCATACGCCGTCTCATCGGTCGGCTTCCCAAACGAATACGGTGGATCCCGGCAGCCATCGCAGCGGACAGTGGCGCTTCAACCCACTCAAAGAAACAAGCAGGCCGCCGGTGGCATGAGCGTATCCGGCGCTAATAGGCACTGCATTCGAAGACTGGCTTTGATCACCATACTGGCTTCGTTCTCGTTCAATGTCTCTTGCGCGGAGTGGCCTCGAACGATGGGCTCCAGCCCATTAAGCGCCCCCGTAATTCGCCACTTCGACAACAAGGCGACCTCGGGGCTGGGTGGAACACCCTTTACGCGCCCCAGCGCAGCTCGGTGAAGACGAACGCCGGCGATCGCATCCGCAATGCGCATCGGTTGCTCGTCTGTCCACTCCAATGTCTCCAATGGACTCCCCAATCGTTTGAGAATGGCGTCCAGGACCGCCTGACTCGCTTCCATTTTGTCATACTGCAAGGTCTCGGGCCGATCCGACGTCTGGTGGTAATGCTTCGTCCGTCCCGTGGAGAGAAAAATGACCGGGATCCCGACATCCCGAAATGGACCGTAGTCACTGAAATTGCGTCGTCCAGTCGGCAAATCTTCGACGGCCCGCAAGTGAAGGGGTTGAATGGGCAACTGTATCCCCGCCGGGACAGCGCGGCGCAATTCGTTGCCATCGCCCACCGGCGACGTAGCAAATGTTTCCAATCCCATCAAAAAGAGTGGGCTGCGATACCCTTCCCACAGGTCACCACCCATTAAATCCATGCACACCATGGCTTTGATGCGCTCCCGAGCGATGGTCGGACGGTCGACAAAGACTTGAGAGCCCATGGCCTTGGTTCGAAAATCCGGTGGCTCCTCCGCATCAAACGCTGCCACGAGGATCGTGCGAGCGGGAGCCCACCCCCGTGCATGCTGCGCCCGCAGCCACTCCAACAAGATGGCGACGGCGCTGGCGTTGTCATCGGCTCCGAGGTACACCTTGTCGCCCACCTCGCCCAAATGATCGTAGTGGGCACCCACCACAATGACCTCATCGCGGTGCGCCGGATCGCGTCCTGGAATCAGGCCCAACACATTGGCCCCGGATGGAATGGCCTGACGGTAGCCGGCATCCCCCGCGGGTTTCAATCCCACTTCCTTGAACACCGCCTCGATGGCATCTCGCGCCAATGCGCCTCCCGGCGATCCATTCGCACGCCCCCGCAGCTCGGGACCAGCCAGAAATTTCACCCAACATTGCAACGCCTGTTGGTTCATTGAGCCTTCGCCGTCCAACGCCGACTTCTGGCAGCGAGTTGTCTTCGGAAACGCTTGTGGGACTTCAGCAGAGATGCCAGGGGGTTGGATCCGGTTCTTTCCACACGACGTCACAGTCCACACGAGACCCACCACCACAAGCCACCGCAACGTACAACGCCAATCCATTAAATCCTTCATACCCTCAATGTGCATCTAAACCGACTCTCATGTAAAGCAGTGTCGTTCCCAGCGGTTTGCAACCCGAATGCCGACATGCTACTCATTTTGACCCAATCCAAAACTCGAAAAAGAGGGAATTTCAATGCCCAGATTGCTCTCCATCCTACTGATCGCTCTCTTCATCGCCCTTGGCGGCTGTTCCGATGGGAAAAAGAAAAAGAAGAAGAAAGCCGGCAGTGATAATCAAATGGAAGCCCCCTTGTTGAAACGAACGGGCGAAGAATCGGACGATGAGGACAAAGAAGGCGACGAAGCCAAGGACGATGACGAGTCGGTCAAGAGCGGCGACAGTCTCACCGACCAAGCCAATGCGATGGCAGACAGGATCTGTGCGTGCACGGACAAAGACTGCTTGAAAGGTTTGCGCGAAAAAGGGTCGGACATTGAGAAAGCAGCCCGTGATGGATCGGAAGCAGATCGGACAGGAGTGGCTGCAGCCAAACAACGAGCCAAGCGTTGCATTCGTTCCATGCGAGAGAGCACCGGCGCCGAGGCGACGGACGACGGACCCAGCATCAGCCAACGAGCCGATGCGATGGCCAGTGCGATCTGTGCCTGCAAGGACATGGACTGCGCCAAGAACTTGATCAAGCAGGGCAAGGCTCTTGAAGAAGCAGCCGAGGCCGGGTCAGAGGACGACCAACGGGGCGTCGGTGCCGCCAAGCGGCGCGCCAAAGGGTGCATACGCGAACTGAAGCAATCGCTCACCGAAGAAGCGGCCGCGGCGGAGCCAGCACCCGCGGCGGAGCCAGCACCCGCGGCGGAGCCAGCACCCGCGGCGGAGCCAGCACCCGCGGCGGAGCCAGCACCCGCAGCGGCGGGCATCGATTGCACGGGTGCCAACGCCACAAAATGCCTCATCGAGATTGGTCAATACCAATCCGGCACGGGCGGAAAGACAAAAGACGTGAAACGGGCCCTCGCCATCGCCGAACAATTGTGTGCCGATAAGAATGCGAATGGATGCCTCATGGCAGGAGGCCTTTCTCTTCAGATGCAAGGTGGCCTCGAGGCGAACAAAGCCAAAGCAGGATCCTTCTTCGCCAAAGCCTGCAAGCTGGGCCAAAAAGCCGGGTGCGCGTCTGCCAAAGCCATGGGGGCTTCGATCGACTAGCCCGAAGCGGCTGCGATCCGCAGAGAGAGAAATGGTGGGGGTGGAGCACCGCCCACTGACGGTGCTCCAACAACGCGGTGTTTCTACGTCACCATAATGGACAGAATGTCGAGCGGCGGGGTCGTCAGTTCAATGGTTGAACCTTGATCGTCTTCCACCGAAATGTGAACTGGGAGCGCCTCGATATACTGCATTGACCCCGTTATTGAGGCGGGGTTCGGCCCACGAAATTGGATGCGAATGCTCACGACCTCATGGGGCGCGAGCCCATCGTCCAAAGCGTCCGTGGGCATGACCGACCAGGACAATATCTCCAGATCCTCCGGGTCGCTCTCACTGTTTACAAGGAGAAGAACCGAGATCACATCAATGCTTTGGGCCACGGTGTCACCCAGATTGCGAACCTGAAGGGTCACTTCCGCGTTCTCGCAGTTGAGCATACCGCAGCCATCTCCGTCACAATCCCCGGCCGCAAAGGACGCTGATGGGAGCGGCGGGCCGCTGGCTTCCCCGGGACAATCCCAATAGCTGCCCAAATGGCCGGACACATAACTCAACTCCAAATCAGACTCGGTGGCCTCACCGTTATTGGGGACCTGGCCACCACAGGCAGCCAGGGCACCCACGAGTACTACACTGATCATCCATTGACTTGCTCTCATTGTTCTTCTCCTTTTGCTAAGTGTGCTGTCCTCCAAAGTGGGGGCTAGCTCATCATCACTGGTAATGAATCGAGCGGGGGCGTAACCAACTCCGCTCCGTTGTTTTTGGAATCGATCACAAGGACTTTTACCGGATGAGTAATCATCTCCCAGTTCGAGCTGGGGCCTTGAAACTCCACGCGGACCAAAACCTCTTCACCGGGCTCCAGACCATCCTCCAGTTCGGCTGGCGCGTGAATCGTTTCGATGATCAAGCTGTTCAAGACGGACTGGTCCGAAGCAAGCAACGTCAACTCGGCGAGTTCGACGCCATGGAGAGTCTCGTTCCCAATGTTTCGGATGCGGATCGTCACCTCGGCCGACTCACAATTCATGAAACCGCCTTGGTTGCACTCCTCATCATCGGGCGGACAGGGCGCCATCATGCTAGCCGAGTCGCCCGCAAAGTCGGCTTCCCCAGTGTTGGTGTTGGCCGGACAGTCGGCATAAATGCCCAAATGGCCGGATACATACGTCAACTCGAGGGAGTCTGAAGGTATCGAGTCCCCCGGCGTACCGGCGCCACAGGCGGAAAGCGACAAGAACAACGTTGTCGCGAACAATACAATTGAAAATCTCATGGTTTCTCCAAGGTTATAATTCATTGTTTTCATAGCGTTTTAAGGAATTCGATCAGGGGTTGAATTTCGACAGTTTTGAGGGCCTGACCACCGGGATGACCCGAGGCCAGCAAGGCCTCCAGCGTGGGCTGGCTGCCGTCGTGAAAGTACGGTGCATTGTCCGAGACGCCCAGGAGGCTTGTGATTTTGTAGAATCCTGTGCCTCGAGACGGCGACAAAGCTACTGCGGGGTCCACATTCAACGAGTCGGCCGGAACCAATCCGCCACTGTACCCACGCGTCGCCTCGTGGCAATGACCACAGCGACTATCAAAGAGGGTCTTGCCCTTTTCGACGGCTTCCGGGTCCAGATCCGCAGTGTCAGCGGCAGGTGGCGTAAGGGACATGACATAACGCGACAGAGCCCACATGTGTGTTCTTGGGGGCCGACGACGCATCCGGTGGTTCTGGATGTATTGGGTCTCGAGCCGAACCGCGAGGGTTTCTGGACCCGACATTCGGATGCTACCGCTATGGTTCACAAATTGGGCGTGCTCCAGTCCCCAAAGATCGGGAATGGCCACTGGATTGTCCATGCCGTCCTCGGTCACATCGATACGGCCAGGGCCCCATGTGCGAAACAGCGCGCCATCTCGCCCCATGTACTCAGCGAAGAGGGCGCGTGCAAGCCCCATGTCGAGTTGACGGCTGGCACGCCCGGCGATTCCCCCACCGCTATGGCAAAGAGCACAGGTCACGCCATACTCCACATTGCCATCCAGATCGCGATACGTAGCCACACCCGCGACGGTGCCATCCGGAAGAATGTTTAACCCGACCTCTTCCCACAGCTCCGGACGAGCCAGTAGCCACCGAAGAT
>CAUZBV010000174.1:0-7272 GCA_963578115.1 Myxococcales bacterium | reverse complement strand
CGCTGACGGCGGCGATCACATTGATTCAATCCAAGAAGGGCGGTGGTGAGTACAAGTCGTTTGACCAAATCGACAATGCTCCCGAAGAGCGTGAGCGTGGTATCACGATCGCGACGGCCCACGTGGAGTATGAGACAGAAAACCGTCACTATGCACACGTCGACTGCCCCGGTCATGCAGACTATATTAAGAACATGATCACGGGTGCCGCCCAGATGGACGGCGCTATTTTGGTCGTGTCTGCAGCCGATGGACCCATGCCGCAGACGCGAGAGCACATTCTTCTCGCCCGTCAGGTCGGCGTACCCTTTATCGTTGTGTTCCTGAACAAATGCGATCAGGTGGACGACGACGAGCTACTTGAGCTTGTGGACATGGAAGTACGTGAGTTGTTGAGCAAATACGAGTTTCCCGGCGACGACATTCCTGTCATTCAGGGATCGGCGCTCAAAGCGCTGGAATGCGCGGATCCCGATCACGCGGATGCTGCGTGTATTACGGAGCTCCTGGAAGCGGTTGATACGTACATTCCGACGCCAGAGCGTGATATTGACAAGCCCTTCCTGATGCCGGTTGAAGATGTCTTCTCCATTCAGGGACGTGGTACGGTCGTCACCGGTCGTATTGAGCGCGGTAAAGTCAACACGGGTGACAACGTCGAAATCGTGGGTATCCGCGAGACGAGCACTACGGTTTGCACCGGTGTGGAGATGTTCCGCAAGATTCTGGATGAGGGTCTCGCTGGCGACAACGTAGGTTGTTTGCTCCGTGGTACCAAGAAAGACGAGGTGGAACGTGGCCAAGTGCTCGCGAAGCCCGGTTCGATCAAGCCCCACACCAAGTTCGAAGCCGAAGTATACGTCTTGAGCAAAGACGAGGGGGGGCGCCACAAGCCTTTCTTCAAGGGATATCGCCCGCAGTTTTACTTTCGGACGACGGATGTGACAGGCGCGATTGAATTGCCCGAAGGTATCGAGATGGTCATGCCTGGCGACAGCGTCAAGATGAACGTGGAATTGATTACACCCATCGCTATGGAACAAGGCCTGCGCTTCGCGATCCGCGAAGGTGGACGGACTGTTGGCGCGGGTGTCATTGCGACGGTCAGCGGGTAGTAACGAAACGTTATTGGGGGACACGGGTGTGTTTTCCAATGACAACGAGGCATTTGCATTCGGGGACGATTCCGGTCGCTCCCGTCATGCGTTCTCAAAGCGGACCTCAGCGCACCCATTGTTGGGCTTGGAGTTCAGTTTTGAAGCGCACGCAAATGTGGTTCGGTGACCTTGGTTCGATGAAGTCGATACACAGGGCATTAGCTCTAATTGGTAGAGCACCGGACTCCAAATCCGGGTGTTGAGGGTTCGAATCCCTCATGCCCTGCTAGGGCCAGTCGCCGTAGAGGCAACGAGGAACGTGAAGAATGAACGTTAGGCGCTACGTAAATATGGGGTTCGTAGTGGCGGGGCTGATTGCCTGGCTCGTGTTCACACCGTTTTTTCGGTGGGTGTTGGAGTTGATTGCTCCCACCTTGGATGTGGATGTCATTGGCAGTGAGTTTCGTGTCGCGGACATATTGGGATTGGTAGCGGCTGTGCTGGGTACGGTCTGGTACTGGATGAAAGAAGACGTGTACACTTCGGCGCTTGAAATTGGCAATGAGTTGTCCAAAGTCACTTGGCCGAGCTGGAACGAAACACGAGTCGCAACCGTGGTGGTGATCATTACGACCATCATCATTGCTGCGATTCTGGGCGTGCTCGACTTGGTATGGGCCAAGGTCACGACCTTTATTTACGACATCGGGAAGCCGACATGATGAGTAATTCGGAGACAACAGACGGTCGTTCCGACGAAGACGTCGCGGCAATCGACGAGGCGACGACGGAAGCGGTCCAGTCAGAGGACACGGAAGCTGAAACCGCATCCGCTGACGAGGAAGCGTCAACGGACTCAACAGAGCCGGCTGCGGACGACTCTGACGAGGCTTTGGAAGTGGCTTCCGATACGGATGAGTCCGATGGCGCTGTCGATGACGAAGCACTCGTTGACGTTGCTGACGAGGTCGAAGTTGCTGCCGAGTTGGCTGAGGCGACGGACGACGGTGCTGAGGCCGAATTGGCTGAGGCGACGGACGACGGTGCTGAGGCCGAATTGGCTGAGGCGACGGACGACGGTGCTGAGGCCGAATTGGCTGAGACGACGGACGACGGTGCTGAGGCCGCGTTGGCTGAGACGACGGACGACGGTGCTGAGGCCGCGTTGGCTGAGACGACGGACGACGGTGCTGAGGCCGCGTTGGCTGAGACGACGGACGACGATGCTGAGGCCGCGTTGGCTGAGGCGACGGACGACGGTGCTGAGGCCGCGTTGGCTGAGACGACGAACGACGGTGCTGAGACCGCGTTGGCTGAGGCGACGGACGATGATGGCGACACCGCAGAAGAGGCCGATGATTTCTTCAACCCGTCGAACCCGGCGATGAAGTGGTATGTGGTGCACACCTATTCGGGATATGAGAATCGAGCCCACCAATGCTTACTCGATCGCGTCGTTTCCGAGGGTGCTGAAGACATGTTTGGCAAGATCTTGATCCCCACCGAAGAAGTCGTCGAGATGAAAAAGGGTGCCAAACGAATAACGACACGGAAGTTCTTCCCCGGCTACATGCTGGTGCAAATGGAGTTGACGACCGACACATGGCATTTGGTCAAATCGACACAAAAGATCACGGGCTTTGTTGGCGGAACATCTCGGATGCCACGCCCCATCCCGGATTCAGAAGTCCGGCGAATTACCGCCCAAATTAGCGACGGAGCGGAAAAACCGAAACTCAAGGAGACCTTCGAAGAGGGTTCACAGGTACGGGTCACGGATGGTCCGTTCATGAATTTCACAGGCTCCGTGGAAGAAGTGCGGCCTGAGAAACAGAAGCTGCGTGTGCTGGTCAGTATTTTTGGGCGGGCAACACCGGTGGAACTGGATTTCATCCAGGTTGAGAGGTTGTAGAAAATGGCGAAGAAAGTCATCGGAATCATTAAGCTACAGTGCCCAGCTGGGAAGGCGAACCCATCGCCACCGGTCGGCCCAGCTTTGGGCCAGCACGGTGTGAACATCATGGAGTTCTGCAAGGAATTCAACGCACGAACACAAGAGCAGCCGGGGATGATTATTCCTGTTGTCATTACGGTGTACCAAGATCGTAGCTTTTCATTCATTACCAAATCCCCGCCCGCATCGGCCTTGCTCAAGAAGGCCGCTCGTGTGCCGAAAGGTTCGGCCGAACCCAACCGGGAAAAGGTTGGGAAGGTCACGCGCGCTCAGTTGGTTGAGATCGCCAAGATCAAAGAATCGGACTTGTATTCCGTGGACGAAGAAGGGGCTGTTCGAATCATCGCGGGCACCGCACGTTCCATGGGCATTGATGTTGTGGGGTTATAGGACAACCAGGATTTGAACAAACTTCGGGAGGTCGTCGTGTCGACCGATTGGACCGGAAAGGAATGATTTGAACAATGCGACACGGTAAGAACGTACAAAATGCTCGAGCCAAAGTGGACCGAGACCAGAAATATACCCTCGCTGAAGCGATGATTTTGGCCAAGGAAGCGAGCTTTGTGAAGTTTGACGAAGCGGTCGACCTGGCCTTCAACCTGAATGTCGACCCACGCCACGCCGATCAGATGATACGCGGTGCAACGGTGCTGCCGAATGGCTTGGGCCGTTCCGTGCGTGTCTGTGTCTTCGCCAAAGGCGAAAAGGCGCAGGAAGCACGAGATGCAGGTGCGGACGTGGTCGGTGACGAGGACTTGACGGAAAAGATCAAAGGCGGATGGCTTGAGTTCGACAAGTGCATCGCCACACCAGACATGATGCGCTATGTGGGGCAGGTCGGGAAGATCCTCGGTCCACGTGGCCTAATGCCGAACCCGAAGGTGGGGACGGTTACGATGGATGTGAGCACAGCCGTACAAGAGGCCAAGAGTGGTCGGGTTGAGTTCCGCGCGGACAAATCGGGTCTCGTACATGTGTCCGTCGGGCGTGTGTCGTTTGACGCCGAAAAATTAACGGAAAATGCACAGACGTTGGTCAACATGATTCAAAAGCAGCGACCTGCTTCTGTGAAGGGTACGTACATGATGAAACTGGCTGTGTCGACGACCATGGGTCCCGGTATCGGGGTCGATGTGGCGACACTGAGTGAGCTGGATGAGTGAGCGAGGAGACCACTCACTGCCAAGAAGAACAATTTTAACACTGTCAGAGAAGCAGGCTCCTTAACACGGATGAAACGACCTGCGGAGACGGAACAGGCAAGGTATCAGGCAAGAGATTGATACCGATGCGCGTCGGGGTTCAGTTCGGTTCCCCAACGACTTCGCAAGTTTCCTGGCTCGACTCCGACCCCGTCATCTCTGACACGGTTGAACGAGGTCAATCAAAGGAGAATCTAGGCAATGGATAGGGCAACAAAAGAGCGGACAGTAGAAGAGATTAAGACGTTCATGCTCGGAAGTAATGCCGTCGTACTTACTGATTATCGCGGGATGACCGTGGAAGATATGTTTGCGTTACGGCGACAGTGCAGAGAAGCCGGTGTGAGTTACCGTGTCGTTAAGAATACGTTGGCAAGATTGGCCATCGCAGGGACCGACTACGAAGTGTTGTCGGATGCCTTCGAAGGGCCAGTGGGCATCGCGTATTCGGAAGACCCGATAGCCCCAGCGAAAGTGCTCGCGAACTTTATCAAGGAGTGCGAGCATCTCACGCTTCGGTTGGGTTACATGGATGGCAACCTATTGAGTGATACGGATATCACAAGGCTGTCCAAGCTTCCCGGAAAAGATGAGCTTCGGGCTCAGCTCCTGAGTGTCTTTAATGCCACTGCCAGTAAATTTGTCGGAGTTTTGGCGGCCGTACCACGCGATTTTCTCGGCGTGTTGACGGCCCGTAAGGACGCGCTGTAGGCCAGCGCATTGAGCGTGTTCCACGTAAGGAGATAGTGAAATGAGTGATGTAACCAAAGACCAAGTACTTGAGTATCTCGATGGACTGACCGTGCTCGAGCTTTCCGAAATGGTGAAAGAACTCGAGGAGCGTTGGGACGTGACTGCGGCTGCCGCCGTAGCCATGGCAGCCCCTGCCGCCGGTGGTGATGCGGGCGCTGGAGTCGAAGAGCAAACCGAGTTTGACGTGATTCTGACGAGCTTTGGTGGGAGCAAGATTCAAGTCATCAAGGCCGTTCGTTCCATTACCGGCTTGGGTCTGAAAGAGGCCAAAGAGTTGGTAGACGCTGCGCCTGGCCCCATCAAAGAGGGTGCTTCGAAAGAAGAGGCGGAATCGATCAAGACACAGATCGAAGAAGCGGGTGGCTCTGTCGAAGTTAAGTAATTAGGTGAACTTGAGAGGCGTGTCCCGCGCGAGTCGTGGGGCACGGTTTTCGGTTTTCCGAGGGTTGTCCAGGTGCGACAGCATCTGGAATGTAGCAGTTAACATAGCGCCAAATAGGCGCTGTGAATGATCGCCTTATCCGGTGACGAACGAGGGAACTCATGGCCAGACCGATGAAGGAACTACGTGTTCGTAAGAGTTACGGGAAGATTCTGTCGAAAATACAGATCCCTGATCTGATCAGTCTTCAAAGACAGTCATACGAGCGTTTCCTACAGAAGGATGTTCCACCCGACAAACGAGAGGATGTCGGGATTGAGGCGATCTTCAAGAGCGTATTTCCTATCCGGGACTTCAATAAGACGTCTTCATTGGAGTATGTGTCCTATCACCTGGAAGAGCCGAAGTATGACGAGTACGAATGCCGCCAACGCGGGATGACCTTTTCTGCTCCGGTGAAAGTGACGATCCGTCTTGTGATCTGGGATGTGAATCCGGACACCGGTGTTCAGTCGATTCGTGACGTGAAGGAGCAGGAGGTCTATTTCGGTGAGTTGCCACTGATGACATCCACCGCAACCTTCATCATCAACGGTACGGAGCGGGTCATTGTCAGCCAGCTTCACCGGTCTCCCGGTGTGTTCTTTGAGCATGACCGTGGCAAGACCCACTCGTCCGGCAAACTGTTGTACCGAGCGTCCGTTATTCCATATCGGGGTTCCTGGATCGACTTTGAGTTTGATCACAAGGACATCTTGCACGTTCGTATTGACCGTCGTCGTAAGATGCATGCGACCGTGCTGCTTCGTGCGTTGGGATACTCGCAGGAAGAGTTGTTGGAGTACTTTTATGACTCCGAGCAGATTACGTTCAAGAAAGACGTCTATTACAAGTCGTTGAACTATGACCAACTGGCGGGTCAGCGTGCATCCCATGATGTGATGGACAAGAAGGGCAGCGTCATTGTTCGCAAGAATCGGAAGTTCACGAGCAAAGCGATCAAGAAACTGCAAGATGCGGGCATTAAGAGTGTCGCCCTTGACGAGGAGGAGTTGATTGGACGTGTTGTTTCACGTGACGTGATCGACGAGTCCACGGGGGAAGTGATTCTTTCGACCAACGAAGAGATCACTGAAGAATCCCTCGCCGCGCTCCAAGAGCATGGCATTAAGGAGTTCGATATTCTCTTCTTTGACAACGTGACCGTGGGTAGTTATTTGCGTGACACGTTGGCCACCGACAACATCGAAACGCAAGACGATGCGGTGGTTGAGATTTATCGACGACTGCGTCCTGGCGACCCGAGCACCCCGAAACAAGCGCAAAACTATTTCAACAACCTGTTCTTCAACAGCGCTCGATACGATTTGTCCGCTGTTGGCCGACTGAAGTTGAACTACAAGTTTGGTGCGGATGATCCATTGGATCTTCGTATTCTTAGTAAAGACGACATTCTGAGGGTGCTTCACCATCTTCTCGACATCCGAAACGGACGTGGAAGTGTGGATGACATCGACCACCTCGGTAATCGCCGTGTGCGTGCTGTGGGCGAATTGATGGAGAACCAGTATCGAATTGGTCTCGTACGCATGGAGCGAGCGATCAAGGAGCGCATGAGCATGAGCCAAGAGCTCGATACGCTCATGCCACATGATCTGATCAACGCAAAACCGGTGAGTGCCGTCGTCAAAGAATATTTCGGCAGCAGTCAGTTGTCTCAGTTCATGGATCAAACGAATCCACTGTCCGAGATCACCCACAAACGGCGTCTTTCCGCCCTTGGACCGGGAGGACTCACGCGCGATCGTGCTGGCTTTGAGGTTCGTGATGTGCATCCGACCCACTACGGTCGGATTTGTCCCATTGAGACCCCAGAGGGGC
>CAUZBV010000173.1:0-7302 GCA_963578115.1 Myxococcales bacterium | reverse complement strand
TCAAACCAAATTTGAGTCGGACAGAACGTGCATTTGTGAGCACATCCACGAGTGGTCGAGATGGTTGTTGCGGGTTTTCGCCGACAGAAGGGGATCTCATAGAGGCTGAGGTCCAGCAGGTCTCGAGCGGGCAGGGGATAGTTTGGGTAGTTCTCGGGCAGCACGCGAGGATTGGTTACGACTTCACCCTGGTCTAGATACGCGAGGTTGTCGATGTCTTCCGGGGCTGTGCCTGTGGTCAGTTGCAGCAGGACTTGCTCGGGCTCGCCCAGCACCACGTAGTCCACGTCGCTTTCCAGAAGTGGTTTTTCCGGCTCAGCCGTTACGTTGGGACCGCTGATCAGAAGTTTGGTGTCGGGCAAAGCGGCCCGCAGGATCTTCATTAGGTCAAAGTCATCCCGCAGGCTTCCCCATGCCGATGGTACGAGCACATGGGTGGGGGAGGTGGTGGCCAGGTGGCTGGCGACTTGCTTGTGGCGCAGTCCCAGTACGTTGGCCGCGATGAGCTCGACGCCCACGCCTGCTTCCCGCAAGACCGCGGCTGTGGATGCCAGATCCAGTGGCGGATAGGGGCATGACAGGGGCACTTCTCCCCCGAAATTGTCTCGCAGGAACGTGACCTTACGACCATCCATGATGGACAGCGGATCAATCAATGCAACATGCGGTGCCACAAAACCCTCTTCGTTGTTGTACTACCCGGTAGCTTACGGTTTTCCTCCGGGATCTGCTACTCTTCCTTACCATGGATGATGGAAATGATCGGGACCGTCACATATCAGCGGAGGGTTTATTGGCCCGAGGTCGTCGTTTTTTGGATCGACAAGAGTATGAAAAGGCGGGGGCGGAGTACGGGCAAGTGTGCGAGCGTTGGCCGGAACGGTCCGACGGCCATTTTGGCGTTGCGTTGGCCGCTCGGGGATTGGGAGAGCTACCGCTCGCGTTTCGCGCAGCCTTGGAAGCGGTCAGTGTGGCTCCATCGTTCATCGAAGGGTATGTCTTGATCGGTGAATTGGCGTTGGTCGGGGGGGTGGCAGACACAGCCATCGAATGGGTCGAGTCGGCGGCGAAAGACAACCCCACGGAGGCCGTGCTCTTTGAATGGCTGGTCCGGCTCTATGCGGTAGCGGGCCGGTCGGAAGATCTCGGCAACTGTCTCCACCACTACAGTCGTTTGCGCGCGATCCCATTGGCTTCGGCGACATTACTCTTCGCTCGGGACCCGCTCTTAAGTCAGGATGTGCGAAGTCGAATTTCCAGTGCAGCCGGGTTCTAGTCGGGTGTGGCCGCGTCGTTGGCGCTGGCGCTGGCAGCCATCTTCATCTGTTGTGCGGACATGAGCATGCCCGCGATCTTGTTGGTATCGATGCCATATTCCGCCGCCGCCGGTGTGAACAAGAAGTCGACCAGGTACAGATCGTTAAACACATTCAAGTTGGGGGCCGCGAGCTTGGCGTAGCGGTCAAAATACAAGAGTTGTTTCAAGATCAGAATAAACTCACGCGGCAATCGGATGCCGTACTTATTGGCATTGCGGATGAGATCCGGGAGCAAGTTGGCGTAGTCTAGGTTGCTGATGGTCTTTTCCAGAAGGGGGCGATACAAGGTCTTCATGTCGGCGGCCATGGCATCGATGTCCACATCGCTCTCCACCGATTCGATGTCGACCATCACATTGGCCAATTCCCGGTAATCCTGGGTGGTAAACGCCAGGACATAGCGGAGAACGTTCATACGCTGATCCGGTGAGAAACGCCCGACAATCCCGAAGTCGATGAAACCGATTTGATTGCGTTCCGGCAAGAGCATGAGATTGCCTGCGTGTACATCGCCGTGGAAGAAGCGATGCAGCATCATGGTCAGATTCCAAGCGCGCATTCCCACCCGAAGCCACCGTTCTGTGTCCACATTTTGGCGATGCGCTTCCTCTACGTCGTCTGCTTTGATGCCATAAAAGCGTTCCATACAGAGCAGGCGGTGCGTGGTGTACTCCCAATGTACGATTGGAGCGACAACCTCGTGGTCGCAATGATGCGTTCGCATGATCTCATTGAACTCATCCATGTTTCGCCCTTCCATGCGAAAGTCGAGCTCTTCTCGAATGGTCGTCGCGAAGTCGTCCACGATGCCCGTCACGTTGGCCAATCGTGCCACGCGAAAGAGGCGTTCTACGACCCAAGCGCCTTTCCGGATGAACCACATGTCGGCTTCAACGCGCGTGCCAATGTGTGGGCGCTGCACTTTCATGACGACATTGGTGCCATCGTGGAGTTGCGCTGCGTGCACTTGAGCGATGGATGCGGCAGCAATGGGGGTTTCTTCGAAGTGTGCAAAGACTTCCGTGACGGGCTTGCCCGTTTCAGTCAGGACAATCTCTTCCACCTGGCGGAAGGGAAATTGAGGAACCGCGTCGAGGCATTTCTGGAATTCAGTGGTGTAATTGTCCGGAAAGAGACCGGGGCTGGAGGCGATGAGTTGACCCAACTTAATGTAGGTCGGGCCCAAGGCTTCAAATGCACGACGCAGCGTTTCCGGACGACGTTTGGTTACAAAGCACCATCGAATGAAGTACCTCGCAAAGATCCACGTGACGACAAACGTTCGTACCAGGATGTGTTTTGCCATCGGTCGTCGGACTCGTTCGTTATGGGCCGCTCATCAAGAAAAACACGACGCCAATGACGAAGAGGACCCCGAGGATGACCATGAATTCCTTGGGGTCCCTTTTCCTTGAGCTCTTCTTGCTACCAAGCAGGCCTTTGAAACCGGAGCGCATTCCGCTCATGCTACCGCCGCGCTTCCGTTTCCCCCTGGTTTTCTTGGCCGCCATGGTCCAGCACTATACGCGGGAATAGTTTCCTTGCAAACCGTTTCCCACAACTGGAAAGGCGGGACCCATTTTTTTCGACCAACGTGGTAGCATAGCGGTATGCGTGCTCTTTCCATTGGTTTGTGGTTGGCGGTGATGTTGTGCATGGGCGGCGGCGCTTTGGCGACACCCCCTCCAAAACTCTTACCCGCCCAGGTGGACAAAAAGGTCCAAGCGAAGATTCGGGCACAGGCCAAACAATCCTTGTGCCCGAAGGGGCTGTCATGGCTGAACGGAACCTGGCGATTTGTGGGACTCTCCCGTGTTTTTCATTTTCGCGACGTCCTTGTGTTCAATGGCAGTCATTACACGGAAAAGTTGGAAGGTGGACCGCCCCATCGACGGGAGCAGGGTGTGCTTCACGGGCAGTACGGCTGCGTGGACACCAAGCGCATATTGATGCGCATCGACAAAGCGGAGCCGGAAGGCCTTTTTGGCAATCGAAGCGGTGATGACTACCCCTGCGATATTCGGGGACCCTTCAGACGATCCGGTGCGGATCGGGTCATCTTGATCTGCTATTTCGAATGGGATCTCCGGTCCTTCAAAGGGCTCGACCTGGAGTTTGAGCGGGTTGCTGTGCCGCCAGTCACGCCGGGGGCAGGGACCGGCTCTCCGTAGAGCAAGGGTGCCCTGATTTGATTAGGATTTGATCGGTTTACCCTGGGCGTTCCGTCCGGGGTTGTTTTTGTCCTCTTTCGGATTTTCCCGCCACAGAAGCGACGTTCGACCGACGCGCTGAATTAGCCTGGCCTTGAGTTTTTCCGAGAGAATCTGCGCAGCGTCGTCTTTGTCGACCTCACAGGATTGCAAGAGCTTCACTTTGACGAGCTCATGGACCCGAAGGGCTTCATCCACCGCGTCGAGGACCGCATCTGTGATGCCTTCGTGTCCGACCAACACGACGGGTTTGAGTTGGTGTCCGCGCCCGCGGAGGGTTCGAAGCTCTTGGTTGGTTAGTTTTTTCACGAGGATGTCTCAAAGTTCGAGGAACACATTGGGATGCGTGACGTGATGGTCGACAGCGTCCTAGAAACGCCAGGTTGCGGTGACACCACCACCACCAGGCAGAATAATCGGTCCGGCAACGAAGCGGGACGGCCCTTCGGCGGTCGTTGCGGCGTCCGGGGCGTCCTCCGTGTCAAAGATGAACACCAACACACCGCCCACGGCGAGTGCGCCGCCGACCCCCGCTAAGATCCCGGCGAGCATTTGTGCGTCCTGCGCTTTCGACGCTTCCACATTCCGTTTCTCTTTGCATCCCACCTTACAACCCGTCGGCCAATCGGGGTCTTCCGCATGGTCTTTGTGGCCTAGATATTTGGACAAAAAGGCCATGGACACGGCCAATGAGATGGAGCCAGCGCCCACCAAGGACCAGCCGTAGACGTTCTTGTACCACTCGGCCCCCGCATTGGCCTCCACGTCTGCCACAAAAGCGGCTATTTCTCGAATTCGTCGCTCGGAGACGACGTTGGCTTTGACGGTCAAGGTGGTTTCACGGATCAGCTTTCCGTCTCGAGCACGGAAGACTGAGGCCGCCAACACGGGACCATCAAAGGACGAAATCAAGCCCAATGTGGCTACATAATCGACCTTCAGCGTACGTGCCACGCGAGAGGCATACTTCCCCATGTTCTTGACCAGGGCGGCCTTGTTTTTGAATGTGAGACCCAAGGAGGTGTTGGACAGCTTAAGCGCAGCCTCGAACGCGAGATCAACTTTGATTTCGGCCGCACTGTCGGGGGGCAACGTCACTTTGTGCACCATAGATTGCTGGTCGCCTTTTTGTACTTGCACCATGACCTCGCCAGGATACTGACGGTCAAATGTATTGGGCGTTTTGTCCTTTTGGGGTTGACCATTGATGTACACGTCACAACCGGGTGGCGTGGTGATCACGGTCAACTGTGAGGTGCGCTGAGTTTCCATCTCCCGAAAGACTTCTTTGAATAACTGAACGGTCTTGGGGTGGAAATTGTCGTCGTTGATGCGGTTGAGATAGGCGCTCTCAAAGAGGCGGATCACTTCCGACATGATGGCACGAGCTTTGATCGTGCTCTTATTTTGCCTGTGCGACTCGACGAGCAGCATTTTGGTCTTGAAGTAGTAGTTGCGGATGTTGGTGTCGAGTCGGAGCGACTCAGACAATCCCTGCAGTTGTGCGTTGGCCTTCCGGAGGACCTCGATGGCCTTTTGACGATTCGTATACAGTAACTTGTCGCCATCTTTGACGAGCTTTTCAATCTGGCGCAAACGCTTGTCGTTGACGCGGCGCTCTGAGCTGACCATTTGTCGGCGAATTTGTTCCAGCGCATCGGCACGAGGCATGAGTGCGAATTTCCGGTACTGCGCAATTTCCTCGTGAATCCCTGCCACATACTCCGGCATCTTACTTCCTTCCAATGAATCCAAGTAGATGTCGAGAAACACCAACGAGGGCTCGGGTCCCTCGTTGTCGGCCAGGACGGACGTCGTCATTCCGATGATGACGACACCGCTGACCAGGAATGTAGTGAACATGCGAACTGTTTGACTTTTCAAACCCGTACCTCGTTTTGATCGTTCGTGTTTCCCCGAGAGTGCTGATCCTAGACGAGGTGGGGTCCCTGTCAAGCCAGCGGGCGCCGAGGCAACACGATTTCGTCGATAGCGGCTTGACGTCGCGCCGGTGCCGCATTACAAAACGGCGACTGGATCGCAGGTGGAGCCCACCGGAGGAAAGAGATGAAGCAATATCAGCAGAGACTTTGGTTCGTAGTGATTGCATCTATGACGCTGGCAAGCTGGGGATGCGGTGGCGCTATGGAATCGGCACTGTGCGATGAGAGAGGCCTTCCTAAGGCACAACCCGGCGATTTACCCTCCCTTGAAGCGGCCGCGTCCGCGGCGTGGGCAGAGCGAAAGGATCCGGCCAAGCTGGTTGAAGCCATCGACAACTTCCGAAAAGCCGTGGCGACAGCGCCGGCCAAGACAGAGAACTACGTCAAGTTGGCCAAGGCCTTGTATTTCTGGGGTGATGGTTATCTGCGACTCGACGAAAAAGACGAAGAGATGCTTAAGGCGTTTGAGGAAGCGATTAAATACACTGAGCGAGCGCTACGAATCCAGAATTCAGAGTTTACATTGTCGGAATGTTCGGGCGATCCCTTCACGGACACGGCCAAGACCATCCGCCGCTCAGATATCCCAGCCATTTACTGGTATGCGGTGGCGCTGGGTAAGTACGGTTTGGCCAAGAGTATCGTGCTGGTGCTCAACAACAAGGACAAGATATACGAGATGATGAAGACCATTCAGCGTCTGGACCCGGCCTACCACCACGGAGCCGCTGACCGCTACTTGGGGGCTTTTTTCACCAAGATTCCATTCCCCAAAGGGGACGCCGCCAAGAGCCACCGCCACTTTAAGCGAGCGATCAAGCGGTCCCCCAATTACTTGGCCACGCGGGTCCTGATGGCCAAGATGCTCGCGTCGAAGCTGTCGGACGGACGGAAAGTGTTTAAGGAGCAATTGGAGTATGTCATCAACGCACCGGTCGATGTCATGCCGGAGTTGGTGCCGGAACACATCATCGAGAAACGGAAAGCCAAAGAGTTATTGGAAGAGATAGACGACCGGTTCCCACAGGAGTAAAGCGATGCGCGCAGGTTGGATTGTAGTGATAGTGGCGATGCTGACGGCTTCGTCGGTCAGTGCCCAAGAGTTCAAGCTGAAAGCCGGGTCCGTAGCTCCTCAGGGTACGCCATGGCACAAGATCATTCTCCGGGTCAAAAAGCGTGTGGAGAAGAAGTCCGAGGGACGCATCAAGGTCAAGATGTACCTGGGACAGGCTCTCGGCGGGGAGAAGTCCATTGTTAAGCGATGTCAGAATGGCAGCTTGGCGTTGATCGGTGTATCCGCAGGCGCCTTGGCGACGGCCGTGCCCGAGCTGAACGCGTACGAGATCCCCTACCTCTTCAACAGCTTCAAACAGGCCGACAAGGTGTTGGCATCTACCTACAGTGTGGCGTCGGAGATCATGGCCCAAAAAGGGTTTGTTCTCTACATGTGGAGTGAGAATGGATTTCGGGATTTTGCGACCACCGACAAGTTCATCAAACGTCCCGGGGATTTGTCGGGTATGAAGATGCGGTCCCAGCAGAGCTTCGTGCACACGGCCATGTACAAGGCACTGGGGGCCAACCCCAATCCCATCGCGGTCCCGAATGTACCCGAATCGTTGGGCAGCGGTGTCGTGAAAGGATACGACAACACACCGCTCTATTCCTATGCCGCCCAGTGGTACAAGTACATCAAGTACGTGACGCTGAGTCATCACATTTACCAGCCTGCCATCATCGCCTACTGCAAGAAGTGGTTCGACAAACTGCCCGGTGATTTGCAAGCCGTGTTGATGCTCAACGCCGAGAAGGACACCCGAAAAGGTTTGA
>CAUZBV010000172.1:0-7303 GCA_963578115.1 Myxococcales bacterium | reverse complement strand
GCGATCTTCAGCGCGCTCTCCACCGCGGTGGATCCATTGTCCGAGAAAAACACCCGCGTGAGGGCATCGGGGGCGACTTGGGTCAGACGATAGGCCAGCTCCGCAGAGGTCGCTGTGGCGTTGCCCAGCAGGGTGGCGTGGGCGATTTGGTCCAGTTGTGCCCGGACGGCCGCGTCGATTTTCGGATGCCGATGCCCGAAGACGTTGCACCACAGCGACGACACGCCGTCCAAATAGCGGTTGCCGTCCACATCAATGAGCTCGTTGCCCTCGCCCGCCACGACCATCAGGGGGGCTTCGTCCGCGTACACCGAGTGGGGTGTAAAGGGGTGCCAAACGTGCCGCCGGTCCCATTGGATCAGCTCGTCGCGGGTGGGGCTCATGACTCAATGACCTCCACCACGCGGAAGCCCGCGTCTTCGACCAACGCCCGATCCGACGAAGGCTCGCTTCCACTCGTGGTCAGATAGCCCTCGGAAAAAATCGAGTTCGCCGGATACAAGGCCAATGCCTGCATGTTTCGCAGACAGACTTCCCTGCCGCCGGCGACCCGTAGGTCACGGTCCGGGTGTACAAATCGGAACATGGCCAAGGTCCGCAGACAATCGGCGGGCTTGAGCCTCGTTTGTTCGCCCAAGGGCGTACCCGGTCGGGGATTGAGAAAATTCACGGGGATGGACGCGACGCCCAAGCGTTTGAGGGAAAAGGCCAACTCCAGGCGGTCTTCCAGGCCTTCGCCCATGCCCACGATGCCTCCACAGCAGGTCTCCATGCCGGCGGAGTGGGCGGCCTCCAGGGTCTGCACGCGATCCGCGTAGGTGTGGGTGGTCACCAGATCCCCAAAGAGGCGCTCGCTGGTTTCCAGATTGTGGTTGTATCGATCCACACCCACGCTCGCCAATCGAGCTGCTTTCTCGTCTGTGAGCAGTCCCAGCGACGTGCAGATCTGCAAGCCGGGCAGCTCTTCTTTAATCCGTTCAACGGCCTCGCAGACGACGTCCAGATCGCGCGTCGACGGCCCGCGCGTTGCGGTCACCATGCAGTACCGTGCTGCCCCATTGGCCTTCGCCTGGCGAGCCCCCTCCAACAAGGTCTCGACGTCCTGGATGGGGTATTCTTCAATGCCAGTGTTGAACGCCGACGATTGGCTACAGAAGCGGCAATCTTCGGGGCAACGACCGCTCCGCGCGTTGCGCAACACATGAATATGAACGTCCCGCCCGAAGGTCTCTGCGCGGACCCGAAACGCCGCTCCCAACACATCCAGAAGTTCATCGTCGTCAGAGCGCAACACAGCCATCGCGTCGGCGTACGTGGGCGTCTCTCCTGCAAGCACTCGATCGGCCAGGGCATTCCAGGTCATGGTGTGCCTCCCCTTGCGTTGGCTGGAACTTACGACGGAGTGCACCCCAGTGCAAGATCCATTCGCTTGGTGCCGATCGGCTCCTAAATAGGTGGTGAGGACGGTGCGTCCACCCGTGCAATCCGATTTTCGATCAGTCCCCAAAAACGGGGCGCTGCATCCGATTCAAAGGCCCAGCCCAACTGAGCGCCACAGCCCCCGCACTGGGTGATGGTCCACGCAAATCCCGGAAACCACGAGTGCTCCGTGGAGGGTGGCCCCTCGTCCCGGCAGTCCAAGACCTCTCGGAAACACAGAATGTCGAACACAAACCCATGGGGATTCATGAAGCGGTGTGTGTGCTGACCAGTCACGCTGCAGGCGGCTGACGCCCAGGCGACCGTGCACTGACACGCGGCGCACACCCACTGATCGTCGGTCTGCTCGTTCGGTTCTTCGTCGACAAACGACTCGGGCGAAATGATCTGCTCGTCACCCGAATGTTCCTCCAAAAACCAAACCATGGATCACTCGCAGGGGGGAAGGGGGGTGGTATTTTCACAGGTGGGACGCTCGGTCCCGTCGAGCACGGCGCCCACCCACTCGATGGCCTTGGCCGTGTTTCGTATCACCACATCGAAGTGATCGGCCGGTCCGTCCACACACATGTCCGCCGCGATGCCTACCGACTGAAGCGAATCCCGAATGCAAGCGGCGGCCTTGGGATTCACGACCGTGTCGTTGCTGCCCTGCACAAGGAAGACGTTGGGGGCCGCATCGGGATGGGGAGCCGCAATACTGGCCACAAGATACTCGTAATAGGATTTGCCCGGCTCCACGCAGGCCAACCCGTCCATGCAGTCGATGAGGGTCAGCCGCAGAGTTTCATCGATGATGTTCCCAAAGACGGGCGCTACGGCCGGCACCGACGCTGCCAGTGAAAAAATGCATTGGCTTTCGACCAACCCTAGCAGTGCCTGTCGGAACAGAGCGGGATAGCCGTCGCCGGCGGACGCCGGGCCCAGGGTGTTGGCATGATAAGCGTAGAGCTGCAGGGCGAAGACCGCGGCGGGCACGCCCCCCGCAAAGCCGGTGCCAAAGAGGGGGAACTTCAGATTGGTCGATGACAGCTTCACAACCAGACCCGGCGCGAAGGGCACCACGGCCACCACCTCGCCCGGTCCCTCGTATTGATGATCCAAGGCATGGGCGCTCAATGCCGCACCGCCGCCCTGACTGTGACCGAGGACAACGACCTTGTCCGAGAGCGCGTCTTGTGCAAATAGGTGTCGGATCGCCCGGCCCGAGTCCAGGGTGGAATAGCCCGTATCTCGCGCATCGCCGTAGCCTTGGGTACCCGCCGTGCCCATGCCCGCATAATCCGGTGCCACCGTCACATACCCAGCCGCAGCCCAGGGAAGCGGCAACCCGTTGGCGACGAAGGCCCACTTGGAGGGCGTGCAGGAATCCGCCAGGCCCACGGTGCCATGAGCTGCGATCACCACAGGTCGTTCACCGGCGCGGGGCACCTCGGGCACGAACGCCCAGGCGGTCCCCAACGTGTAGGGTTCTGGATCGATCAAGCCGTGCCGCTGCGTCCGATACGATATCCGATAGATGGTGACCCCCGTCGCCGGCACATCGTGGATGCCCGCAGATTTTAGTCGAAGCGTCACCGAATCGGCGGTGAGCTCTTCCTCCAAGCCGCAGGCCACCAGCTCTCCCCGTCGCGCCGGACTCATGGCCGGCAAATTGGGGGGCGTGTCGTAAATGGCGGCCAGAGCCGTCGAGCAATCCACCACCACATCCAACGGAACGGGGGGCGGCGGGGCGGCGGGGACATCCACGTTGGCCGCCAGATCCGGGGACACAGTCCCATCGATCGGTGTGTCGGGCGTGGGGGCCCCGTCCGGGACACTGACGTCCTCTCCCGGCGGTTCCGGTATAACATCAACCTCAGCCCCTGGGGTGCTCTCCGACGCGCAAGCCAGGAGCAAACACGCTGCGCTGCTCCACACACACATCGATCGACAAAGAATGGTCATACGTAGAGGCTACACCCAGTGGGGTACCGATGGAAAGAGTGGCTTGCCCCGGCCTATTTTTTACTGGCATGCTCAACACCATGACGGAGAACACCATCACCAATCGGCAGCAGATCCAGAGAGACGTCCCAGAACGACGCATGGCGTTGGATCTCCTGGAGTCCGCGCTGGCGGCCGTCGCCCCCGCCACGATCGTACCGCCGGCGCTCCAACGACTTCGAGAGCAAGGGATCCGGCTGGAGGATTGCCACGTCCTCGCGGTGGGAAAAGCCGCGATCGGCATGACCCAAGCGGTCTTGGGGGAGGTCCGCGTGGCGTCGGGGTTCGTCATCGCTTTGGAAAAGGCCGATTGCGGTCCCTGTACCGTTCTCGCGGGCGGGCATCCAGTCCCGGCGCATGACGCCGAAGAGACCGGCCGTCGGGTGTTGGAGTGGGCCCAGCAGCGTCGGGCGGACGAGACCGTGTTGTGTCTCCTCTCGGGAGGGGGATCGGCCATGCTGGAGCTGCCCATCGAAGGCGTAACAATGGACGACATACGCCGGACGACGCAGATCCTCTTGGAGGCGGGGGCCCCCATTGATGCGCTCAACGCCGTGCGCTCGCGACTCTCTCGACTGAAAGCAGGGGGTCTCGCCCAAGCGCTGGCTCCATGCACCCTCGCCAATATTCTGGTGTCGGATGTTCCCGGACATCCCCCCGAATGGGTGGCCTCGGGTCCCACCATGGCGCCCATAGCAACGCCGGATCCCGTGGCGGTCGTCCGGAATCTTGGCCTCGCCGGCGCCCTGCCCCGCTCGGTCGTCGATGCCTTGCCTCAACCGGCTGTCCTACCTGAGCCATGCACGGTCCTCACGGACGTGGCGGCCACCAACGAGACAGCGCTGCACGCGATTGTCGAGGCCGGCGCTGCAATGGGACTCCAACTGGAGGTGCATTCCCTTCTTCAGCGCGGTGAGGCGCGCGAAGCGGGTCGTCGATTTTATGAGCGGGCTTGGCAGCGTCTCTGTGAGGAATCCGCGCTCGACGGGATCGTGTGCGGCGGAGAGACCACCGTGTCTGTACAGGGGAGTGGTCGGGGCGGCCGCAATCAGGAGTGGTTGCTGGGGGCACTGCCTGTATACAAAGGCGGGATCTTGGCGAGCTTGGGCACGGACGGCATCGACGGCACGAGCACACACGCCGGCGCAATACTCGACGAGACGATGCTGACAGTCGCAGATAGAGCGGGACTCGACGCGGGGGACCATCTGGCCCGAAATGACTCGGCCCGGTTTTTCACGGAGACTCAGAGCGCCATCATCACGGGTCCTACCGGGACCAACGCAGCGGACATCGCGTTCCTTCTTCGATAGCGTTCGTTGTTCACAAGAAGATAGTCCTTACCTCCAACACCGGTCGCTTCGATGAATTAACCAGGCAAGATCCCAGCAGATGCGCATGGATGCGCGTCCTGGAACGCCCTTGCCGGGAGACTAGAATGATCGATTATTCGTACAACGACGAAGACAGTGCGCGTCTCTATGAGGCCCACTCGGTTTTTCAGGCATTGCTGGACAGTGACACGGATGACCTCGTCCAATTGGAAGACCTCTTGGCCTATACCCTGCATTCGCCCACGGCAGCCCTTCGACGTTCCGCCATTGAGTTGCTTACGATCCGTTGGGGACTCCATCGCTACCGGACGGCCGCCGGCCTGATGGCCGAGAACGACCCGGACGCCGAAGTTCGGGAGATGGCTCGCAAGGGATTCATGGTGCTCTCGGGCGCGTAGTTCAGACTGCCGTCCACGCCACATCCACACCACCCCGGCCCCAGAGAGACACGCTCTCCATCGCTCTTAATCGCAACGGTTAACCCACGCACTTGCATGTGGTAGGGTGGCCCCGCCAAACCACTGATTGAGGGCGCCATGCAAGATTCACTACGTTCCGCCAGTCAAACCGCGCTCATGGTCGCCGCGTTGCGCGGCCAGGCCTCCAATCGTGCCGACGCCATATGCGCCGACCCTTGGGCCGAAGCCCTGGCGGGAGCGGATGGTCAGGCCGTCGCCGATGTTACCGCAAAACACTTTCCATATATGGGGCTCTGGATTGCCCTTCGCACCCGGTATCTGGACGACTGTGTTCGGGCCTACTCCGCCGAAGGGTACCGCCAAGTGGTGGTCCTCGGTGCGGGCCTAGACACCCGCGCAGCCCGGCTCAAACAGGCGGATCAGACCTATTTCGAGGTGGATCACCCCGCGAGCCAGGAGGACAAGTTCGCCCGCCTCCAATCGCTTGGCGAATACCCCTTGGATGCGGCGACTCGGGTGTCCTGCGATTTCGAACACGAGTCGTTCATGGAGCGCTTGGTGGCGTCCGGTTTCCAGACCGATGTGCCGGCCATCATTGTCTGGGAAGGCGTGCTCTATTATCTTCCCGAAGCGGCGGTCCGTCATACGCTGAGCCAGATTTCGTCCCAAGCCCATCCCGAGAGCGTCCTGCTTTTCGATTACCTGTCCCGGAATTTGGTGGAATCCCAACGGGTCAGCGAGAGCGACGAAGCCTTGGTCAATGAGCTCACAGGTCTCGGAGAACCCCTACGCTTTGGCATCAACGACCCGGTCCCCTTGCTGAATGAGACGGGCTTTCGCTTTGTGCGGACAGCCTCGTTTGATGAGATCTGCCTGGGCGTGACCGGCACATATGATCGAAAGCGAATGTTTCGTTTTCAACACATGGCGCATGTCAGCTGTGCACGGGACGTCACCACGTGATCAACCGCCTGTGGTGTCGGGACGAAAGGGAGGGAGCTGGGCCCACCTTAATTCTGCTTCACGGAGCGGGGGGAAGCGCCCATTCCTTCAATGCGATCTGGCACAAACTCAAGGGCATCAACCGCCTGGCTGTCACCTTGCCCGGCCGGCTGCAGTCTTCGGGGGAGGCACCCACGACCGTATCGGACGCAGCCGATTGGCTGCTTGAACAGCTCAGCAAACTGGACATCGACGAGATGGTCGTTGCGGGACATTCCTACGGGGGCGCCCTGGCCATCGAGTTGGGCCTTCGCAACCTTGCGGCGCTCCGGGGACTGGTTCTCATGGGAACCGGCGGACGGATTCGGGTGCATCCCATGATCATGGCCATGGTGGAACAGGCCGCGCAGACGGGGATCACCCCGCCCACACCACCGGGACTCTGGCATCCCACCACCTCACCTCAACTCATCCAGGCCTCCGAGCGAGCGGCGCAGCAGATCACAGCTTCCAGCGCCTTGGCCGATTGGCGTGCTGCCCACGCCTTCGATCGAATGGGCGACTTGGAAGCGATCCACGTCCCCACTCTGGTGATCGGTGGCGCACAGGATCAACTCACGCCCCCCAAGTATGCCCAGTACTTGGCCGACCACATCCCCCAGAGTCGCCGGGTGGAGCTTGAGGACGCCGGACACCTCTTCCCCATTGAGAGGGCTGGGGATGTAGCCGAAAGCATCCGATCGTTCCTAGCGAGCCTTTGATGGGTCCCGAATCCAGTTGAAAGAAGGACGCCTTAGCGGATAGGGTGTCCATGATGAACACCTCGTTTCGTCTCCTTGTACTCTCCATTGCCCTCTGCGTGGCCACCGCGTGCGGCGGCTCGTCAGCCGACAGCCCCGGGGGGGCCAGCGGCGACTTTGGTTCCAGCGACTATTGCCAAGGCGTCGTCGATTGGGACGATGCGTGGGCCACCATGGAGGCCGAGGTCGTGGTGGAGATGAACAAGCGACGGGCGGCCGGCGCCGACTGCCACAGCGAAGGGGTCTTTGCCCCCGTCCCGCCCCTGGCCGGCCATGGACTGCTCCAGTGTGCGGGCCGCAACCATTCGGTGGACATGCACATTCGAGACTATTTCCAGCATGAAAGCCCGGATGATTTTCATGTGGGTGACCGCGCCAATTG
>CAUZBV010000171.1:0-7332 GCA_963578115.1 Myxococcales bacterium | reverse complement strand
ATACGCTGCCTTGGTTTGTTGGGGCAAGGCAAGCAGACCACCGGCAGGGAAGGGGCCTCTGTGGTCGGGCCCGGTCTTATTTGAGCTGAAATTCGGCCCGAATGAGCGCTGCTGCGGGCATGGGATCGATGGTGCATTCGGGGGTGTTGGGATCGTTGGGGGCTTTGGCGCATTTGCCCCAGGTCCACTTCACAAAGACCGAGCCGTCGTCGGCTTCTGCCTGGACCGTGACGGGATCTCCTTCCGGCACCGCGATGCATTGATCGCCGCAGCTGGCGCTGGTGGTCGATGACGTGACCACCCCGCTGCCCGTGCTCACCGCCTCCACTTTCCAGGTCAGTTTGTTGTAGACCGGCGGCGGTTCGGTGCTGGCGTCCAAGAGGAGATCGTCACCGACGGTGAAGCGACAGCTGTTTGTGCTCTCGCCGGCGCAGGGTCCCTTTGTCCAGTAGATGGGGTTGTCGCCCGTCAAAGGAGACGCCATCACGGTGATGGTTTGTCCCGGATGGACGAGCCATTCTCGGCAGGTGGCGCCGCAGCGAACCGCATGGGGGGCGGCCGCCAGAAAGAGGGTGCCGTCGGATTGGGGACCGAGCGTCAGGGTCACCAAGTTGTCGTGGGTGTCGGCCAGGTCCGGCGCGGTCCCGTTCAAGTATTCCTCCAGGGCCGTGTAGCCGTCCCCATCCGTGTCGGCCAACGCATCGGTCGCGTCGGCATCGCTGAGGCCATTCAGGTCCTCCCATTTCAGCGGTAGGCCATCCTGATCCCCGTCCATGCACGTGGAGGTGACTTGTGCGGTCGGGTACCCGCCTCCCAGGGCAGGGCTGGTGATGATTTGGCTGGTTTTTGCCACGCCGGTGCCCGTGTGCACGTCGTTGACGATCCGTGCATCGATGGTGTCTCGAATGAGGGAGAACGTGCCGTCACAGTGCACGGTGGCGTTGGCACCGGTGGTCGCCAGTCGATGGAGCGTCATGCTGTCACCCGCTTCGACGCGATGGATCGGGTGGAAGGCCGCCGGCAAGGGCGAAGTGCGACGGAACGTCTTGCTGATGCCGCCGCCCACGTAGTGGTCATGAATCATCAGCCAATTGTCGGCTTCCAGCGCCTTGGGATCGTCCCCAGTAAAGCCTGGAACGCGGTTGCCTTCGATGAAGATGGAGGGATCCGGATAGCCCGCGGCTAGGTTGTAGGTGATGGTTTGCTTGGAGTCGGTGGTGGCGTGAAAGAGTACGTGGGATTGGGTGGACATGGGTCCGGCCTTGAAGACGTTGGCGTCCCAGTCGATGAGCACATCCTTAAAGGTCGAGCCCACGCGAGTAAACCAGTTGTAAACCACGTTGTTGACGATACGGACGCCTTTGGCGGCAACGCGGGGGTTGCGGTGGGTGTTGTGGGCCATGAGATTGTGGTGCACGTCGACATTCTGTACCTGGCGCCAAGATTCCGTCTCCTGATGTCCACTGATCAGAAAGCCTTTGGACGAGCTGGACGAAGATTTGGCTTGATCCCACATGCCTTCGGCGATCAGGCAGTGCTGGATGGAGAGGTCTCGCACTGTTGCATCGGGGGTCAGGGCCGCGATGTCGAAGTTTTCATCCGTGCCCCATGTGATCGACACATGATCCACTATGACTCGCTCTGCGCCGTCATAGAGCGCCAGACTGTCGCCGGCACCCTTCGATGTGCCCCGCCGGAGTCGCATATGACGCAACACGACATCGTTTGTGTTCACCTGGAGGACGGGCCCCTTCCCCAACGTGCTGGTGGCGTCCATCCCTACTGTGATTCCCGGTTCGGGCGCAGTCTGCCCCGCCACCGTGACATAGGGCTCCAGAATTTTGAGGCGGTCCTGAAGCAAGATGGTGCCCCCTACATGAAAGATCACGGTACGCGGTCCGGATTGATTCAGCGCCCAGCGGAGTGTTCCTGTCCCGGGATTGTCCACCGAGTCCTCCAAGGAATCCACGATCAAGACGCTGCCCCCTCGGCCCCCTGCGGTGGTTGCACCGAAGCCTTGCGCACCCGGGAACGCGGGAACGGCTCCTTCGCACGCGTCGTGGACGTTGTTGCCGTTCATATCCTTGTCCGCAGGAAATCCCAGTCCCACCGTTTGGCGGGCTACGTAGGTGATGTCGGCCGTGTTGACGGCACCATTGCAATCCATGTCTGCCGCGCCTTCATCCACACACGGCCCCCCCTCCACGCTGAAGCCGACCACAAGGACGGCCACACAGATGATGTCGTTGGAATGGATCGCGCCGTCGCCAGTCACATCGCCTTGCAAGGCCCACGTGGGCAGGCTCAATAGCATACAGAACCCGACCAGCAGGAGTTTGAGACGCCCCTGGAACCTGCGGACAGCGGGTGCTTGCTGGCACATATGCATCACGAGAAGTCCCATTGTGACGATCCAGTCTGTGACACGCAAGTTCGTCGCCACCCCATGAAGAGGTGGCTTGCCGAAACCTTGCCTATGCCCGGGACCCGTGGCAATCTCGGCCTGGGAGCCAAACGAATGAAGCGAAGCCCTTTAATCCCGCGACAGTCCCTGTCTCGTGTCATCTTGTTGGGCACGCTGGCGCTGATGGTGCTCGCCCCGGGTGCGGGCACCGGCTGCAAGTCCGAGAGCGAGGAGACGGGCCCGTCCTGCGAGGGCGCCGGGGCGCGACTCTGTGTACTCGACGGCGTCGTGAAACAACGCAGCGGCGATTTTACGGGTGCCCTGGTCCATTACGAGCAGGCGTGTGCCGCCGGCGGGATGCCCGGCTGCGTGATGGCGGCTCACATTTACAGAGATGGCCTGGGCGGTGTGGCGGCCGACAAACCCAAAGCGTTGTCCTATTATCAGCGGGCGTCAGAGGCCAACGATCCGGGGGGGGCATACCACTTGGGCGATGCCTACCGTCGGGGCGTGTTGGGGCTCAAACGCGAACTGCACAAAGCACGGGCGCTCTTGCAGTCGGCCTGCAGTGGTGGCGAGGCCGATGCGTGCGCCGCCCTGGCCGATTTGAAGAAGGCGGGGCGCTAAGTCCGCCTTATCGCGGGGCCACCGTCGGCTCCTCGCCTTGCACCACCACATAGCGTTCGTTGCCCACAATGGAAAAACTCTGGGTGGTTTGATCGGCGTTGGGCCAGGTGATGGTGACTTGGGCTTGGCAGGCAGCGGCCAAGCCAAAATGAAGTACGCGATCCCGCTGGTAGCCGTATTGCCCATGACCACCGCCGATCTCTTGGGTTTGGGTGATCCCGCCGGCCGTCACGGAGACCCGGGCTCCGATGGCCATGCGGTTGCTCCCGTCGCCACCTTCCAATTGAAGCTGCAACCAGTTGGATTGTGCACCCATGATGTTCTCGAAGAATTGGATTTGGCTGTTCTCGCCGCACTCCTCGTCGCCCTCACCGCTGCCGTCTCCGCAGCGCATCAACGCGTGGCCCACCAACATGTCCAGGTCGCCGTCCCGGTCAAAATCTGCCACGGCCATGCCGTTGGCACGGAAGTGCTCAAAGTAGTCTGGGGTCTCCAAGCGGGTGAATCGCAAGGGCTCGTCCTGATGATAGAGCAATGCCTTGTTTCCCGGGTAATCGGACGCGCCGATATAAATGTCTGGCCATCCGTCGTTGTCGAAGTCAAAGACGGCGGCCGTCATGTCGCCGTCGTTCCAGGACTCGTACTTTTGCACGCGTGTCAGGCCGGTGATCGCGTTGCCGGGGCGCTGGAATCGCACCAGGGGATCGCCGGTGTTGATCAGCAACTCGCTCGGGTCGGAGTTGGCGCCCACATCCCAGTGCACGATCTCAGTGGTTAGTAGATCCATGTTGCCGTCGTTGTTCACGTCGGCACAAAGGGTCGAACCGGAGTTGCCTCCCAGGTTGAAGGGCTCCCGGCTCGTGGCGTGATGCCACCGGTACGAGGGGCCAAAGGCGTTCTTGAACAAGGCGCAGAGATCCGCCGACGCGGGGGTTGGTGCCAGATCACAATCCTCTTCGGTCGGGTTGTCTTCGCAGTAACACTGGGCGCTGAGGTTGTCGGTCCAATCTTGATTGCCATCAAAAGCGTAGCCCGACGCGACCGATTCGTTCACATAAAGAAGCCCACCGTCGGGCTTGGTGGAAGAGCGCCACAAGTGGTTCGGTGCCCGTCCGTAGGAGCTGGCCAGGAGCTCGGGCAGGCCGTCGTTGTTGAGATCGCACGCGGCCCCCGACCATCCCCAACTGTGGGCGAGCCCGTTGTTGATGTAATGGATGTAGTGCCAGGGGTAGGTGGTCATCCCCGATGTCAGGGAGATGTCGGTGAATCGGCCCGTTCCGTCGCCTTTGAGCAGGTGGTCGGGCATGGCGACCCACCCGGGCAGCTCGTTGTTCACGATCCACAGGTCGAGCAGTCCGTCCCGATCGACGTCCACAAAGACCGTGCCGGCGGGGTTGGCCGGTACGTCCACGAAGCGGGCGTCGCTGTCTTCGGGCCCCAGCACAAACGTGCCGTCGCCATTGTTGAGCATGAGCTCGCAGGTCTCGCCACCCGCGCTCGGATCCGTACGGGATGTGCCCGTGAACACGTCCAGGTCGCCGTCGTTGTCCACATCGCCCGACGCGAAGACCTGGCCGGGTCGCGCCACGTTGGGATCACCTGCGATCCGGGGAGCGACCACACCCGAGCTCTGAGTGACATCCTCGAAGGTTCCATTGCCCGTGTTCCGAAGCGCCCAACGACCGCGGTTGCCATCGGGTCCAAAGTCGTCGCCGCCGCCCAAGCGCACGAACACATCGGGCCAACCGTCGTTGTCGATGTCGGTGACGCTAAAGCGGATGCCTTCGATCCCCACAAGTCCCCACTTCTCCGTGGCATTTTGAAAGGCGCTGGTTCCCGGGGCCCACTGGCTCCCTGGGTTGCACACCACCGGTGGTGCCGTGTCGGGCTCGGGTGTCGTGTCGGGTGGGGGCGTGGTCGAATCGGCGTTGTCTGTGGCGTTTCCACCACCGCAGCCGAAGCACAGTACACCCACGAGAATTAATATTGTGGTTCGCTTCATCATGGGCGAATCCTAGGGCAGGGAGACGTCGGGCTCAAGGAGAAAGGAGCGTTAGAACACCCGAGTCCATGTACTGGGGGCTTGTGCCATGGTAGAGAACGCGCTTTAATTCAATCCGAGATGTAGAGTCGGAGGGAGATGTTGACGATGAAATACGGACTGGGATGGATGATCGCGGGGGTGTTCTTGTGGGCGCCGGCTTGTGAAGACGAGAAACCAACCCGTGCGCCAACCAACGAGCCCGTGGTCGCGCCGTCTGTCCGTTCCCCTGCTTCCGATGCACCTGCAAAAACCGTCGAGAAGCCGGCAGCGGTGGAAGCGGCTTCGGCAGCGGATCCCAAGCCCAAGTTCAAATTGAAAATGGAAAGCATTACGGCGATTCCCAAGGCGGGAACGGTCACGGGGACCGTGACCAAGGTGGAGCCGGCCCCAGCGGATCCGAATTCCAAAGGGGACCAACCCAAGGTGAAGGTCAAGGGGTTGACCATTCAGGCCGAGTAGCGTTCTGACCCCCGATTTCGAGAGGGTGCCATCATGATTCTAGCCAGTGGAATGCCAGTGTCTTGGAGCGTGGCGGGCGGCGTCGCCATGGCGTTGGCCGTCGGTCTTGGGGCCTTCGGGGCCCATGCCCTACGCAAGCGCGTCGACTCGGACGCGCTGCGACTCTGGGAGACCGCCAGTCGTTATCATTTTGTCCACGCGCTGGGGCTGTTTGTGATCGATTTCGTCGCCTCTTCGGGGTCCGCGGACTCGCATTCGCTCTTGTCCGTAGCCGGTTGGCTCTTGGTGGCGGGCATTGTGCTCTTCTCGGGCAGTTTGTACGCCATGACGCTGGTCAAGAGACGCTGGCTCGGTCCGCTGACCCCCTTGGGCGGGTTGGCGTGGATCGGGGCGTGGGTTTGCGTCGCGATCGCTGCTTATGGAACCTCTGTGGGCTGATTCACACCCGCTCGAATGGCTTTCCATCGAAAGGGCGACGCGAGCTGTGCCCAAAAGCCTTGCGGAAAGTGGGGCAGATCCGCCAGTCCGATGTCGGTGGGCGGTTCCCGATCGGCGGGGAGGAAGCGCGTACCAAATACGATGTCCCACACGATCACGTTGGCACCATAATTGTTGTTGGCCTCTTCCATGGTTCGCGAGTGATGCCATCGATGGAGCTCAGCCATGGAAAAGATCCAGTTAAGCGGTCCCAATCGCATCTCGATGTTGGCGTGTTGGTGGAGCCCATGCACGGAGGTGAAGAGCGAAAAGAAGGCCAAGAGTTCAAGGCTCACGCCCAAGGCGGCCAAGGGGACAAACATACCAGCGTATTGCAACGTGGTGTCCAAGGGATGAAAGCGCCCAGCGTTCAGCCAATACAGTCGCCCTGGGCTGTGGTGGGTGGCGTGGAGTCGCCAGAGTAGCTCCCGCTCATGGGCGATTCGATGGGTCCAATACTGCCCGAACTCGCCGACGACCAATGCCAAGGCGAGCTGAGCCACCATGGGCCAGTGGTGGGGCCACACATCCCAGCCGAGGGTGTCGGCGAGCCACGAGACGCCGTATGTGCTGGCCCCCAAAAAGACCCCGATTTTGAGGATTTCGGAGGTGGCTACGGTCGAAAAGAACATGTGGCCCGCGTCGGTCGCGATGTCGCCTTGAGCGTCGAGCCATTGATCTGTGTACGGGAAAATCCGTTCCAATCCCATGATCGAAAAGCCCACGACAACGGAAATAACGCCGGTCCACAGGACGATTTGGCCACCGGATTCAAGGGCCGCGTGGAGCGCCAAATAGCTCCCGATCACCATGGCGGGAAAGACCGTCACGGCGACGAATTTTCTGAACACCGCTAGCATGCATGTGGCGTAGCACGGCCTTGAAACATCGGTCAATGGAGCAGCGAGGATGGGTGGATGTGCAACGGACCTTGCGTTGGCGCGCCGACGGGGGGAGACTGGGCGTCAGATTCTTCATGGACACACATCCGACCCAGAGTTCTCCCCGTCTTCTTCTGGCTGGCATCGTGGCTGGATTGCCGCTGATCTGGGCGTCCGTGAGCGGCGTTTGGACTGAACCTATTTGGGCGGCGGTGCCCCTGCTGGCGGCGTTGCTCCTGTGCTGGCTCTGTCGCTCCCTCGTGTTCTCGGATCGGGTTTTGCAGGGGTTGGCCCGTGTGGCTCCACTGGTGGGTTTTGCTTTGGCGGCTTGGCTCAGCGCGCGGGTGCCCATCTCGGTGGACGGGGAGTTGTATTGGTTTCAAGCCAAGCTCTTTTCTGCAGGTCAGTTGACCAGTGATGCGTGGGTCGATTCCGCTTTC
>CAUZBV010000170.1:0-7348 GCA_963578115.1 Myxococcales bacterium | reverse complement strand
AAGGAGGCGATTAAGCGTCTCGATCCGGCGAAGGATGATCCCAAGACGTCGCCCTAATTCGCGCCTTTCTGCCAACATTGACAAGGAGAATCAAGGTGGGTTTGATGACGTGCATGAGACGAGTCATCGCGATAGTTTTTATTGTACTGTGGACGGTCTCCGGATGTCGCAAGGATCCGGAACCCGCGCCACCGATAGCGCCCATTCCGGCACCCTCATCCCCCGCAGCGGTAGCGAACACCGAGGCCAAAGAGGCCAAAGAAGCGCCGGCCAAACCGGTCAAGAAAGCACCTGTTCTCGATCGAGTGGCCCTGCCCACGTTGCCTCCTGCCCCCGATGAGCCTTTGGATTTCGTCGCGCGCAAAGCAGCACAACGCTGCCGTCCATCCGACGCCCAGTGTGCGGGGTACGATCGCTTGGCTGCCAAGATCGAACACGATCTTGGACGAGCCAAAGAGCTCCTGCGATCGGGGACGGACCAACAAAAGAGAGCCATTCGACATGCACTGCTCCGCACGCGGACCGACGCGTCCGATGAGTTGCTGGTCACCCAACTGACCGGTCCCAGTGGTGCCTTGGATGATGCGGTCCTCGAGGCGGTTCATTGGCGTCGAACCAACGCGGCGGTCAAGCCTTTGCAGGCTGTATTGAAGAAGGCCGTGGGTGAGGACATCCGCAAAGCGATGGATGCGTTGAGCGCCATCGGCACCAAGGAAGCCCTTTCGGCATTGAAAGAGACGCTGACTGACAAGCGACTGCATCCTTATCTGGGCAGCGCGTGCCGGGGATTGGCCCGCGCCGTGTCGACGGATTCGGTGGAGGACGTGACTCGATTGGGTTCTGCACTCAATGCGACCGAAGACCAATCTGCGGGGTGTCGAGGAGCAGAGGTTGCGTTGCGGGTGTACAATAGCGGGAGCCGCTTGTCGGCCAATATTGGTTCAAAACGACTGCAAGATCCTTTGGTCGCGGTCCATCAGTTGTCCACCGATCCTCGCTTCTTGCGGATACGTGTTGTGCACGGAACCGACAATCCCTGTGATGAAAAAGAGGGAGTTACTACGCTACGCGCAGCACTGAGCCGAGAGGGTGAACCCATGGTGGGGGTGGGCTTGGATGCCATTGCCCTCAACAACGATGGAACGGTCAGTGTAGCCGACGTCTTTATGCTTCGTTTCGATGAACTTGTTTTGAAGAATGGCCTTCCTGTGCGCGGAATGATGCACATGGATTACAGCGTCTCCAAACAACCGCGGGTCATTGTCACCGGCCACTTCACCGGCACCTACTGCGGTGTGCAATAACCCCGATTGGAAGGGACGCAAATTGACTGGCCACCGTGCGTTCTGGCACCGTTTCCACCGTATGCGCGTTCTGATTTGTTGTGGATTGGTGTTGCTCGCTTGCAGCAATGAACCGACGGCACCCGGGCTATATGAGCCCTGCCTTGTGTCGTGTGACGATGGAGATCCGTGCACGGACGATGCGTGCCACCCAACCCTGGGTGTGTGTATCCATCATCCAAACATCTATTGCAGCAAGGCTTGCTCCACCGATCTGGACTGCGAGTTTCAGGGGGGCGATGCAGCGTGTATCGCCAAGCAGTGTGTGAAAGGTCAATGTCGCTATCAAGGTCTCGCGAAAGACGAGTGTTTGCCTTGCGATCGGACCGAAGCGTGTCCCCAGTCGTTTTGTGATCCGCGAGAGTGTCAGAACGGGTTTTGCCGCCGTGTGACGCGAGATTGTGACGACCAGGACCCCACGACCTTGGATCGCTGTGCTGTCGGTTCGGACCAATGTGAGCATTGGCTTAGCAACGGGGTTCGTTCGTGCGAGGTGGATGCGGACTGCGGTACCGATCATCCGTGTGAACTCTTTGAGTGCAAAGCGGCGGATCAAGACAGCGCAACGGGCGTGTGTCACCGAAGTGAGTCCACGGCGGGCTGCGCAGCTCCCTTGGAGGTGGTGCGGTCCTGCGAGAAGAACGCAGAGTGTATTCAAGCCGGTGGGGACGTGTGTGTGGCCGGAACCTGCCAGGATGGGTTCTGTGGGTTTCTTGAATATCCCTACAGCGATGACTGTGAATCGTGTCAGCATGGAGGCCCCGACGACACGGATTGCGAAGGGACGTTTTGCAAGTGGTCGGTGTGTAGTGGAACCGTGTGCACGCGGGATCCAGTACCCTTTTGCACCGACTTGGATCCATTGACCACCGACCTGTGTTCGGATGCGGTTCAGGCCTGTCTGCATGAATACGCGGCGACACCGAGCGCTTGTGTGGGATCCCTTCAATCCGATGACGATCCCACCACACTGGATGCCTGCGATCCACTCACGGGGACAACGGTCCACCTGCCTGTGGGCGAGGGTGAGTGCATGACCGCAGATCGGTGCATCCACACCTACTTGACCAGCGACGGCACGTGTTTGGCGCAACCCATATTGTGCGACGATTTCGATCCCAGCACCGACGAGACTTGTGATCCCAGCCAAGGCTGTATTTTCCAAAGCAGCGAGGCGTACTGCGAGACGGATGCCGATTGTGATGATGGGAATCCGTGCACGATGATGGTGTGTCTCAATCGGTTTGGCGATCAGCACATGGATCAGCAGACGGGCGTGAGCCAGGTTGGTTGTTGGGGGATCTTCGTGGACGACTGCCTCCCCTGTACGGAAGACGCGGATTGTGTGGGCGATGACTGGTGTATTCAGGGGACGTGTACCGTCGATGGGCTCTGTAATTTTGAGCTACAAAGAACCTGCGATGACGGCGATCCCTGCACCGCGGATTTTTGCCATGGCTGGGTCAATGACACGTGCACCTACCACAGCATTCCGGATTGTGAGGCTCCGTAAGTTCCTTCCATCAATAGCGGCAGCTCATCACACGGCCTTGAATTTGGTTTACAGGCACGGGACCCACCGTTCGACTGTCGAGCGCACCGTCGCGATTGTCTGCGGTGACGAAGACGTGACCGGTGGAGACGATCTGTTCATCCGCATCGGGGTACTGGCGTTCGCAGCGCGCATCGTCGTCCACACCCGGCGGCAGCAGGTGCTGAACGCGGTAGGTGCGCTCGCCCAGTGTCTCTTCCGCAATGCGGCAGGCACATTTGGGGCTGACTCCTACCCGACACATGACTCGCTTCTTGATCACTCTCTGGCCAAGGGGCGTCCCGTTGAGCGTGATTCGTCCCTCGTCCATCGCGACGCGGTCTCCCGCCACGGCCGTAATTCGACGGGTTGTTTTCACGCCGTCGATCGTGATGACGACCACATGTCCGCGCTCCAATGGGCCCGGTGGCGTGCGCACTCGGCATTGGCTCGTTCGATTCAGTGTGGGGTAGAGTGCACCGGTTCGAAGCCGTACCCGATCGCCCGCAACGCACCCCATCAGGATCCACACGCACAACGACAGCCCAATGCATTGTGTCCATCCAATGGTTTGGTTGCAGGGCTCTATCATGGCATGCTCACGACATAGGGCCCTCGAACGAACCACAACTCAAAGCGGACCGAGTCCAAGCCCAGCGCTTGGCAAACAGCATGACTGTACAAGGACGCCTGGCCTTCGTAGTGCTCCGACAGGTGTTCTGCGTCCTCTTGGTCTCGGACCCGATTGGTCTTGTAATCCACCACCGTCCAGCCATCGCTCCGTTCCATCAACAAGTCCATGGATCCGGCGACGGTGTTGCCGTCGGGTCCCACGCCCACAAAAGGGATTTCGCGAAACACCTGTTTTGCGTCTCGCACACGCTGGGCGAGGGGCGACGTCACAAAGGGCTCGAGAATCTTCGCCGCCTCGGGACTCGCTCCGGTCAGATCCAACGCGTGCCCATCCCAGCGCTCTAACCATTGGTGTACCTCATCGCCGAGCGCAAGGGCGGCGCTCCGTTGGCCCCCCTCGACGTGGGGTGATGACGTGTTGTCGTACAACGCAGAAGCCGTCGACGCGCTGGCGATGAGTCGACGTTCAAGGGTGGCTTGGCATTGTTCGTGTCGCCGACCCCACCAGCTGGGTGTTTTGGATGCGAGCGCTTTTTCCTGTGGGGTTGTTTCTGAGGGTGGTCGCCTGGCTGTGTCGGCGTCCGCCGAGGGATGGATCGTGGACGCGCTTCTGTGCGCCGTCGGCTCGTGTTCCATGGAGAATGCCCGATCCACCAAGGGCAGCATGGATCGGGACGCGGTGGATGTTTTTGCGCCCGATAAGATCACGGATCGACGTGCACGGGTGCATGCGACATAGAGCAATCGAATGGTCTCGGCCTCTTCGATTTGTGACCGCCGGTTGGACCACGCGGTGAGACCCCAGCTGTGGTTGCCAGCAACCTGCACAATCCATTGGTCATTGTGGCGGTGAAGACCGCTTGCGTCCGCCTTTCTTTCATTGGTGGCCCAGTCCAGACGCGGCACAAAGACATGATCGAATTGCAACCCCTTGGCAGCGTGGATGCTCAGGATCCGAACGGCGTCTGTGGTTTCGTCCGCCAGCGCGCTCTCCGTTTCCTCCCGAGCGCCCACCAACTTCTCCGCTTCTTCGGCCAGCCACTCTCCCAATGGCATGGCTCCGGACAAGGCCGTTTGGATGAAGCGTCGAAGTACGCGTTGGAGGTTGGCTGTCTTTCGTTCACCCAAGTACTGGGTGCCGTACAATTCCCAGAGAGGCAATTGTTCGTGGATCCGTTCACTCCATCGATGCAGTGGTTCGGTCGCCAAGGATTCACGCAACGAATCGAGGACGTCAATGAGACCCAAGAGCCGTTCAAGGTGCGCCCGGTCCGCATCGCCATCGCCCAGCTTCTCCTGTGCTGTGCGCACCGATGCGTGCAGCTCAATGGTGCGGAAAAAACCGCTGTGCGCCAGATCGACCAAGAGTCGGTCAGGAATGGCCCCCAGTGGACTTCGGAGCACACCTATCCACGCGACCGCATCGAGGGGATCGCGCACGACACGCAGCAGGTTGGCCATGTCCAACACTTCTTGCCGACGGTAAAATTCCTTATCACCACTTACGGCGCAGGGGATCCCCGCTTCCTCCAATGCGTCCACGATGCGGGCGGCAGCGGTTTGCACCCGGCTAATGACCGCAAAGCGCGACCAGCGCGGGCCATTGGCCGCGTCGCTTGCGTCAATGGTTCGGATGGCGTCTACGATGGCTTTTGCTTCAATGATACGGACCTGTTCGGCTTTGGGCCGCTTGTCGGTGCCGTCTTGCACGTCCCACAGGCAGACAGCGTCCTGGTCTGCAATGGGGTCCACGGTGGCCGAGAGCGCCTGGGGGGCGGGCTGCAAGTGCGATGTTTCGACGAATAAGCGACCAAATCCCTCGTTAAGTGTCGTCACCAGATGAGCTTGTGACCGGAAATTGGCGGTCAATTTCAGTTGGAGATCCAGTCCTTCGACAAATTCTTCGTAGGCCGCCAAGTCGGCCCCACGGAATGAATAGATGCTCTGCTTGGGATCGCCCACCACGAAGAGGAAGGGCCGCTTTGCCACCCTACGGACCGCTTGCAAGATCGCACATTGGGTGGGGCTGGTGTCCTGGAATTCGTCCACCAGGATCTGACCGTGCGCTTCGGCGATGGCCGTCGCTATGGGAACGTGGTCGGTGAGCACGTACCGGGTGAGGCGCAACAGGTCGTCGTAGGACAAGATGCCGGCACCTCGGAGCGCCCGGCGGGTCTCGGTCACCATGGGGGAGTAGATCGCCACGATGCGATCAATTAAGGCGGGATCGGCCCGAACCACTTCATCCACAAAGGCCGACACCGCCAGAGCACCGGCTCGAAACTCGTCGATTGCGGGTCCCATCTTTGTGGCAATGGTCGGGGCTGGGTATTCGCTGAGCTTGTCTTTTTGCAAGGATCGGAAGGCATCGCCGGCCGTCATTTCCAGCCAGGCTCGTGGATCGGCCATGAACGCATCACCATGCTCGTCGAGCAGCGCGGCGACGTGCTGCAAAGCGTCGCGTAGTCGAAGCAGTTTGGGTTGTGATCGGGTGCCGACGTTGTCTTCAATGTCCGAGAGGATGTGTGCTAGGGAGCGACATTGTTCGGCGACGGGGACCCAATCTGGTGGCGATCCCACGACCCCGTCAAAATCGCAGTCCAGCCACCCTTCCATCAACGCACGCAGATCATCCATGCCCACGGTGGACAAGATCCGGACCACGTCTGCCGATCGGGGGCCGCGGAGCCCATCTTTGGTCGTTTCGATCAAGCGCTTGGTCAGCAAGGAACGACGTTGGCTCCGGTCCGCGTCAATCTGAAAGTCGGGGCGAATCTGCGCCGCCAAGGGGTAGCGGCGCAGGACGTTGGCCGCAAACGCATGGATCGTCGAGACTTCCAGACGGTGGACTTGCTGAACAAGCTCCTGGGCACGCGCTCGGACCTGATCCGTGGTCAACGCCCACTGGGCAGCAATGGCGAGGCCCAGGTCGTCCACGTAGGGGCCTTCGCGCTCATCCAGTCCCGCATCCTCATGGCCGGCGATGCGTCGCAACGAGCGGGCGATGCGGTCCGCCATTTCGCCAGCCGCTTTTTCGGTAAAGGTGATGGCCACGATGCTCGTCGCTACCGATGCAGCGTTGTTCCATTCGGGTCGCGTCCAGGCTTCGCCCAAGATCCAAGCCAGATGTCTGTCCACCAACACCCGCGTCTTTCCCGTCCCGGCTCCTGCGGTGACGGCGATGTTCTTGTCGAAACATTGCCAGGCGGTGGTGCGTGCTTCTTGGTCCGGTGGCCGAATCACGATGTGGCTCCTTCGTCCAAGGCACTGACCCCCTGGTCCTTCATGATCTGATAGCGCTTCACCGCCCGATCGCTTGGGTTGCGTGCGGTGGACTCCGTTTCGAGCAGGAGTTCGAGACGCTTGGTGGACGGTCGGTGCTGGCGCGCGCAGGTTGCCGAGACGTCACACCACTGGCAATGCCGGTCACGACGCAAGACATAGGCTCCCTGCGCCAGCAAATCGGCCGCGGTCGTCAAAACCGCTTGGGCGATGGCCTCGTTGTTGCGCCACCCCTCGTGGCTCAATTCGAGCGTGCTCAGATCCGCATCCAGGTATTCATAGCCGGCCGAATGCAAGGGGGGATCCACCGCCAACCAATGATAGAATGCGCTCTGCAACAGTTGCCCCTTGTCCATCAGCGCCAGTAGGTCGTCTTCGGAGACCGCAAAACGGGTGCTACGCTTGGGCCGGGCTCCGGCCTTGAGATCCACGGCGCGGAACAGGGTTGTGTCGCCGTCTCTCCATTGATCGAGCCGGTCCACGCGGGCCGCGAGCTCGACGGTGCGACCATCCTCGAGAGTCACGCTTCCTCGGAGTCGTTTTTCCGGGTCACCGGGTT
>CAUZBV010000169.1:0-7351 GCA_963578115.1 Myxococcales bacterium | reverse complement strand
CGCCGCGTAAAGCCCCTCGCCACACCGTCGCTCTCGGAGGTACGCTTGTTTCAGGGCGTCAGGGTGACAAAACGCTGCAGGTTTTTCTCCAAGCGTTGAATCTGAGTGTTCACCACCCCTGCCGGTACCAGGACGATTTCGTCGTTTGCATTGGTGACTTTGGTCGGACGAACACAAAACGATTCGCCCGCACACAATCGAAGCCAGATCTTGTTCTCACTGTCGATCAAGCAGGCCATGGGATTGGCGTATGGGAAGGTCGTGCCTCCGACGAAGACCATCGGATCGTGTGGGGCTACCAGTAGCGAGACGCCATCGGAGTACGTGCTGGGTGGAGAGGTGCTGGATTGGGGACCGTCCAACGCATCAAAGACCGTCGGCCACAAATCCACATGACTAGACAGCCGGTGGTCTGAATGGACCCTTGCATCGGGAGTGCACAGAACCAGCGGGACCTGAATGCGTTCATTGTTGAAGTGTGATGCCCCGTGACCCAAGAGGCCGTGATCCCAGAACTCTTCGCCGTGGTCGCCTGTGATCGCTACGATGGGCTTGAGGCCGGGTTGAGCGTCCAGGAACTCCAGCAAGTCACCAATGCGATCGTCTACGTAGAGCAGGCTGTTCCGATAGCGATTGTGAATCGCTTCGCGGTGCTCTTCGAGTTTGTCGTCGCCCAAAAAGTGGTCGTAATCCGCATTCATGGTTGGCGTAAAGCGCTCGAACTCAGGCGGGTAGTGATAGTTGTGATGAGGCGCGTTGAGAAACAAGAAGAGAAAGTACGGTTTGCTCTTGTCGTGCTGGGACACAAACTGCTTGGCCCAGTCGATCGCCTTGGCGTCGCCCGTGTATGCCGGCTCTTGCAAAAACTCCTCGTAGTGGTCTAGGGGCTCCACCATGAAATCTGCTTGGTTCCAACCCCGCAATTGGGACGCCGATGCGCCGGCCAAGGTGTATCCATTGTCTTTGAGGATGGCGAGCGGCTCGGCCGGGATCTGCTCGGTTGAAAATGGCTTGTAGTGGTACGGATACAATCCATAGAGCATGGCAAATGTACCGAGTTCGGTGGTGTGTGCGGTGGAATAGTGGCGAGGGGACTTCCAACAGGATGCGTCTTGGGTCAACTGCCAAAGATGGGGTGTGAGCTCTTCAGTGAGATGATCCGCTCGAAAAGACTCCACCAAGACAAAGACAATGGGCCGACGCTCCGACAGGGTGAGGTGAGTGCTGTCACTGTGTGGATATTGTATGCGTTTCCATTGGGCCTCGTACGGGCGCGGCCCAAGAATGGATTCGTAGCCGGGCAACCCATCTCGCACCCATTCGGCGCCTTGGGGCGGCAGCATTCGCAGCCATGTTGTGGCAGCGAATGCGGTCGCCACCAACACCATCCCGACATGTTTCAAGCGGGCACCCGGGGCTGGGTTGTGCTTGTGAAGTGCACGCTGCGCTCTCACACACCCCCACAAGAGGGTGGTCTCGAGCACGACGACGACCGAGACCAATGTGCCGACCGCCTGCCACGTGGCGGCGCCAAGGTGGAGTTCGCGCGCGACGTGTTCGTTGTTAAGGGACTCTCGGATCCAAGGGCTGTCCAAGTGGACGCCTAGCAAATCGTAGACGCGCGTGTCGATGAAGACAGCGATGAACAACGTCGCATGGAGAAGCACAAGAGCGGTGGCCAGGGCGCCGCGCATCCACGTCGTGGGCCGCCAGCGCAAGAGGTGTCCACTGACCCACACGGTCGGTGCGCCGACCGCACCCACCAGGGCCATGCCGTATGCGGCGCAAAGCATCGTCAGCGATAGCGCGGGTGCGGTACCCGTTTGGTGTGCAAAGTGGTCGGCTCGAGATCCGAACCACAGGGCGAACATCAGGCAGTGTATCCCCACATAGAGCCACGCACTGGACGCGCAAAATCGTGCGGATTGGGTGGACGTGGCGGCGGAGCTTGTGTCTGTGGAAGCCATGATGACGTGAGTGAGTTTACTCCTCTTCAGCGAGCTCCGCGCCTCCGAAGAGGACCGTGATGAGGAGGACGACCGGGATCATCCCCGCCATGAGGACGAGGGTGGCCGCCATGAAGGGCAGCACGGACGAGGTCAGCCAAAACGAATCGCGAATGAACTCGTAGATCAAGATTTCCCCCAGCAAACGCAAGGGATACATGGCGAGTACTGCGCCCAAGGTGGTGGGGAGAACCCGAGGATTGGTGGCTTTGGCCGCCCACGCCCCGACGCTCACCAGTACGATACACCAGGGCAAGATATCTGCCAGCGACACCAGCGCCACGGCTCGAACCAAGTTCAGATCGGTGCCGCCCACAAACGCCAGCGCCACCTGGACCGACGAAAATGTATATTCTTTTCCCAGTGCCAAGACGGACACCACTTCCAGCAATGTGACGATCAAGGGAACCAAGAGCAACCATACCCCCAGGGTCTTGGGCGTTGGGAGGCGACTGGCTGCAGCGCAACACAGGGCCAGCACGGCAATTACCGCAAACTGAGGGGTTCCAAACAACAGTCCGGTGGCCAGTACCACCCCCGCGATGAGTGCGTCGCTGTTTTTTCGTGAAGCCAACCAGGTCAGGAGCGGAATCACCGCGATCAGGCAGCCTGATTCCAGCCAAGGAATGGGCCACAATCGACAACCGATGACGGACAGTAGCAGGAGGCCTGCGGGGGTACCACCACCGACAGCGATCGCGATGATGCCCACGGCGCCGACCAAGAGCAATCCCCAGTGGGAATCCGATACTTGGCGAATGTCCAGTCCCAAATGAGTCCAAGCCAGCAAGCCTACGAGGGCCGCGCCGGCGAAGAAAACCAAGAGACTGCTCTCCCAATTGACACGTCGAGACAAGACAATGGCGCCGATGACCACGCCCAGGCCCAAGAGGCCAGCATACAAGAGAATGTGGCCGCTCCACCATCGCAACATGGGCACCGTGACGATGAACGCAAGGGCCAGCAAGGCGACCAGTTGCCATCGTTGCTGGCCTGCCGTGCGTGACCAAGCCAGAACGACGGTCATGAAGAGGCCGAGGAGAGCGATTTCGCCGATCCCAATGCGGGATGTCCATTGACACCCGATCAAAACGAGCAATGGGCAGAGCAAAAGAAAAGGCGATCGTTTCGTGGACGCACCCAGCAGGAGCCGAACCACCAGGATCAGAAAGAGGACTGAAGCGACATAGATGAGCGTCCAGGCCAGGGCGCTGGTCGTTTCGTCAGTCTTTGGGAGTTCCCCTGTCGGGTTTCCGGTGACGGTCTGACGTTGGCGTTTGGTGTTTCGGACAAGACGTTGTGTGTCGTCCTCGGAGAACGTGAGCAGAGTGCTCTCGGGCTCAGATTCGGCTTCCGCGGGAGGGGGTACACCCAAGTACGCCGCCAGCGTGGGTGCTACGGCCGTTTGTTCCATGGTATGCGGACCGCCAGCGATCACACCGGGTCCCCACCACACAAAGGGAGCGTTGCGCGGTTTTTCCTCCCCACCACCATGGCCGCCTTGGTCCGTCATGCCGTGGTCGGCCATCACCAACACCGCCATATTGTCGGGGGCGGCTGCAACCAGCTCCTTGATGGCGTCGTCGATTTCGCGCAGCCGGTTGGCATAGGGGCCGTCCACGTCTACGGTGCCGTGCTCGTGGCCCACATGATCGGCTCCCACAAAATGCACGAGCAGCACGTCGGGGTTGTCATTCTCCAAAAAGGTCACGCCTGCCCACAACGCGGCATCGTCCGATTCATGCGTATCGTGCAATCCGCGGTCGTGGAGAGGAAAGGTTTGGTCGGCCCATTGACCATATCGATGAGACCACACAGCTTCACCCACCAAATGTACGGAGAAGTCGGCTTCATGGAGTCGTCGAAAGAGATTGTCAGAGTCGGCCGGCGGCGGAGCGAAATTTTCGACAGCCTCTCCCAGCGAGGGTGTTCGCCCTGTTCCGAGTGTCCACACGGCTGGTCCGGTCAATGTCAATCCGCCCGTTCGTGCCAATCCCCACGCTGCGTCCTTTTCCTTGTGTGAAGCCAAAAAGGGCATCACGTCTTTGTTGAACGCCATGTCTGCGTTCATGGCATCCACCACAATCCACAGGAGTTTTTCGCCGGGCGCTTCTGTGGGTTCAAGATCGGCGGCGGTGGCCCAAGGGAAGGGGGCGTCGATACGGGTGCCAAAGAGTTCCACAAAGAGCATCGAAAAGATCAAAGCCGTGAACGTGCCGGCTACAGCCAGTCCAATAAGGCCTCGCCCCCACTCTCTACTGTACTCTGGTCGCTTCACCCGAATCCGCCCCACTTTTCATGCGCATGCGCTCTGCCGATACAACTTGATTGGCGTCTGGTTTTCAAGTACTCAGCCCTCTATGTCAACTGCGCAGGCTCACATTCATGATGTTGAAACGCAGCGTTCGAATCGCCAGGCAGCGCTTTATACGGTGTGTGGGCTCGTTGTCTCCGTCGTCTTTTCGTTGATTAGCGACGGTTTTTATCAAGACGATGACATCACCCATTTCTTGCTGGCGAAGGCCGGCTGGGACGATCCGCAGCTGCTCTTCCATTGGTGGGCACGGCCTGGCTACAACGTATTGACTCTGTTGCCGGCGCATTGGGGGGGATTTCTCGGTTGTCGCCTTTTTAGCGGCGTTCAGACCGCTCTGGTCGCGTTCTTGAGCTACCGGATCGCTCGGCAACTCTTTGGGGCGACACGGTGGACAGCTCTGGTGCCGGTCTTGGTGTGGTTGCAGCCTTTGGTGTTGCGTTTGAGCACCACTTCGCTGACGGAAACCCCGGCTGCGCTCTTCTTGACCTTGGCAGTGTCGCTTTTTGTCCACCAGAGAAGATTGTGGGCTTGTGCGGCTATGAGCCTCGTGTTTGTCACCCGCTATGAGACGTTGGCGCTGGCGCCAATCTGGATCGTTGCGCTGATGATACAGACTGAGAAAGATCAACCCGGGCGAGGGTTGAAGGCGTTGTGGGATAAGCGTGTGTGGCTGGGGACATTGATCGTATTGTGGGCACCCGCGGCGTATTTGGTTGCGGCAATCGGGTTGAATCTGCCCTCGGATGTGTCGCCATTACATCTCTTCTCGAGGCAATACACTCCGGAATATGGCACTGGTCCCCTTTACCACATGATCGCACGGTGGCCCGAAGCCGCTGGACTTTCGTTGTTGGTTCTTGCCTTCGTGGGCCTGTGGATTCACGGGCGTCGAGCCGCCTTACCCGCTGCCCTTGTGGTGGGCCTGCTCACGCTGCAGTCCCTGCTTTTTTGGCAGGGAGGGTATGCGTCGGGTGGTTATCCGAGGTTCATGATTCCCGTGTGTGGCTTGGTCGCGGTCCTGGCCTGTGGCGGGCTACGCGCCATCTGGGAAGCGACGGCAAGCAAAGCGTTGTTTCTCTGTGGCATGATCGCCGGGGTTTGGCTCTTGCTCATCGCGTATCGCTTTCCCCAATTTGTTCCCTGGGCTTGGGTGGTGGGCCCGGCAGCCATGTTCGTGGGGTTAGGGGCGCTTGCGAAATGGGCACCACAGTGGGCCCATCGATTGCGGGTACGTTGGTTGCTCTTCGGGCTGGTGGCGCTCGGTGCGCTGGCGCAAGTGGGGATCCAGACTCGCGTATTGTCGTTGTCTGCAGAACCACATCACTCGGTTGTGTCCCAAGCGGTTGATGTGTTGAAAGCTCGCCCTGAGGGGGTTCCACGCGTTTTGTCGCAGCATGTGTTGGTGACCTATTTGATGGGTGATCTGGGCCGCACGTGTTCGGGCAACGAAGAGGCGTTGCGTCAGTGGACGGAGGCGCCATCCGGCACCGCGTTCGTGTGGGAGAATAAGTACAGCGTCAAGCCCCACGAGCCTCAGACGACAGCGGCGCTACAAAAAGCGCTTCGTGCACATGGCGAGTCTGTGGTGCACTTGACCGAGGGTGAGGCCGTAGTCGAGATCTTTGTTCGTCGGCCGGACTAGGGGGTTATTGATTCCCCATCCGATGGTGAACTGTCGGGTCCATTCGAGAGTCCGAGCGCAAGTGTTGTGGCCAAACCAACGAGCACCACATTGCACGTGGCGAAGAGGAAGAGCGGAAGCGCGTGCGACGTGAACCAGAAATTGTCGATTTGGGTTTCGAACCCGCCAAAGGCTCCCCATCCTTGGATTAGAAAGCAGCAGGGCAGCGCAAGCGCCAAGATCCTCAACCCGGCCTTATCGCCGGCGTGGGCCCGGTGGTAGACCGTTGCGGCGATGATCACCAACCACGGTCCCAGGTGTTGCAGCAAGATGAGGGCAAAGCCTTCCACCAAGTTGATGGAATCCTTTGTGGCCGTGAACACCACGGCCATGTCCACGCCGGAAAGCGAATACGATTGGCCGACTTGATAAAAGAAGGTGTAGTGGGCGACCAGCGCCAGTCCGGCGATCAGCGGTGTGCTCCATTGACTTGCCTTTGACGTCAGATCGCTCAACACAAAGACGCACAGGGCCAGCAAGACCAGAACGAGGAATTGTGGATCTGTCGCCAGCGCGCGATACAGGAGCAGTCCCACGGCCATCAGGCTGTTTCGTGCGCTGCGTGTGTTGGGTCGGCACAGCCACAAAGCGACCAGCACGATGGGCAGGGCACAGAGCATGGATCGAACAAGCCACGGTGGACCGTCACGATGCACAAAGACCGCGCTCAGCACCAACATGCCAATGGCGGCCCAAGTCCCTTTCATCGCATGCGCCCGGTCTTGCCGGAGGGCATGGATGGCCAATAAGAAAACCGTAGCGCACAACACAGTATCGGCCATCCAGGTGCTCATCGCGCTGTCCGCCAGGCGATGTTTTGACTCACCGATCAGCAAGGAGGCCCCGACGTAAAATCCAATGGCAGCGACCAAGCCAAAGAGGGCTCTAGGCCAGCGTTCATTGCGGGTATACAGCAAGGCGATCACGATCACACTGAGAGCGAGCAGCACCATGGCGCGGTACATCTGAGGCAAGGGGCCAAATGGATACACCATGACGCTCTGACCCAGCAGAAGGACGACCAGCGCCCAGCATACCCAGTGGATCCGTGGGGGCCAGTCACCTTGCCCCAAGCCCAAGCGTCTCCCAATGGGAACCAGCGCGGCCAATCCAACGAGCACGCAGGTTCGAATGGCAAACCCTCGCCAGGAATGTGTGAGCTCACCCAAAAGTTCCACGGCGCGAAAGTCCCACTGTCCGGTGTATCGAAGCAGCAGCCATGAGCCGAGGGTCCAGATCAGGGCGTGGGCCCAAACGCGATGTATGTTGGCGCACATCCCGATGAACAGAAGCAGAGCAAATTGAAGCAACATGCTCAGCGAAACACCGGCAATGCGGAGCCAGCTA
>CAUZBV010000168.1:0-7358 GCA_963578115.1 Myxococcales bacterium | reverse complement strand
GGTCAGACCTGTCAGCCCGGCGAAGACAAAGTCATCGAAGGGGAATACGGCAGTTTTGACTGTGCCAAATCCTGGTTCGTTGACGAGGGAAGCGTCCGTCGGGTGCATTTCGCGATCACCTTTAACTTGGACACATTTCCCGGAACAAAAAACATCTACTTTGACGCCAAGGGTGGCCCAGGCGATCCAGAACCACGGCTAGGATGGACGAAGATGGGCACATTCACCGTCGTGGACGATGCCGATGCCATGGGCTGCACGCCTGTTCCAGCGGACACACCCAGCCCCACCTCGCCCTATGACAGGACACCCGATGGCTTCCCCGACACCATGGGCTCCGACACCATGGGCTCCGACGCCATGGGCTCCGACACCATGGCGGGCAATGGCTACGATGTGGTCCAGATGGAAGGCAACTGCGGTGGATGCTCCGGGAGCACGGGGCAAACCCGGTACCCCGACATCATCCTGCTGCTCTGCGTCTTCGTACTGCTCGTCACCACAAGACGCATGGCGCAGCGACTCCAAGAAAGAACACAGTAGCCCGACCCAAATGCGCCACGCAGCGCTCTCGAAAACGGGGCCGCACACCATCCAATTCCCCCAAGCTGACGCCACAGTCGCGTGAATATGGGGACTGTGGCGTCAAGCCCCGATGACCATTGAACCACCCCAAAAAGCGGGGGAGTCGATGGTGCATGTGTTGCTGGTAATTCCACCGCGTTGACGGTATTAACCAGCACCCAATCCCCGGAGTTCTCCATGAATGCGCATTTCGACGTAGTGATTATAGGCGGCGGACCTGCCGGCAGCTTGACTGCTTCACTACTGCGACGGCACGACCCGGACAAATCCGTACTCGTCATCGACGCCGAGAAACACCCCAGACATCGCGTCGGAGAATCAACCATCCCAAGTTGGCGGGATACCCTCCATGAAGCCGGCCTTCTCGAGAAAATCAGAAAAGCCGGATTTATGTGGAAGGTCGGTACGCTTTTCTATTGGGGAAAAGACAAAAATAAATCCTGGACCATCGACTTTCGGGAATACGCCCACGACGAGAAGTTGCTGACAAGCTGGCAGCTCGACCGCGCGCGCTTCGATGCGTTGTGCTTTCATCACGCCGCCGAACTGGGCGCCACTGTCAGCGAGGGTGATCCGGTTAAAACCGTGGTCCGCACAAAGAGCGGGTTCGTGGTGAAGACCGGCCACAGAGACTATTCAGCAGACTTCGTAGTGGACGCAAGCGGTTCGAGCCGGGTGCTCTCAAGATTATGGAAGTTGCCGACAAAAACGTGGCCGGATCTCAACAACTTTGCCATCTACAGCTACTGGAAGGGCTCCAAGATTGCCGAGTTCGGCGACCCCCTGAAACCAGGACAGCGTTGGACCTATATTGGCACGACCCGGGATGGATGGCTTTGGCACATCCCGATTGAGGAAGATCTCGTCAGCATCGGCCTGGTCACACACAAATCATCACTCCCCAGCCGCGGAAAGGACAAGCTTCAAGAGTTGTACCTGGAGAACCTCTTCCACAACGAGCATGTGGCCGAACTGCTGGAAAACGCTGAACAGGTTTCCCATCCGCTCGCAAAATCGAAGCTCATGACTGTCCGTGACTGGAGTTACGCGGCAGAACAAACCTGTGGAGAGGGATGGTTCCTCGTGGGCGACGCCGCCTCCTTTGTCGATCCGATATTCTCGACGGGATTGCTCTTCACCGCCCACGGCTCATCGCTTGTGGCCAACGCACTGCACACGCTTTGGAACGACTCCGAGGTCGATCCGGACCTGTTACGTTCGTCCTATGATGAAAGTTACAAGCTGCTGACCAGGACCTATTACTCGTTGGCACGGGTCTGGTATTCACGCAATTTTACGGTAGATTCGCTTCACTGGGAATCCAAACGCCGCTTACTCGGCACAGGAACGCCCGTATCCGAACAGGCCGAAGCGTTTAATCAACTGCTAATGGGCTCTTTCCTCAGCCCCTTCGATAGCCCCGCAGCCGAACCACAGGCTCTCTGCTCCACGCTTACCCGACGCGATGGGGCAATTTACCGGGAGAAGATGTTCGACGAGGCTCCCGACAAAGGCCTTGAATTTGTCGACTCGCAAAGCGCTCGCCAAACAATGTCGGAAACCCATCTTCGTCAGTGGAGGGCGATGTTGAACTCGAAGATCCGGCTTAGCGATGTGTCCTGGAAAGTTGAGGATCGTTACTACACAAACGCACGGTGGTCCCTGTGGCGCCGCCTGCCTCATCTGGTGGTAAAGGGTGACGTAGACAGCATGTTCCCGGGGATTGCGGTACCCTTTGAGTCGACCTTGCCACAACACTTGCTCCCCAAACTGGACGGAAGCACCCAGTTGAATAATGTGCTTGAAGACCTTCTGCAGACCACGGAAGCGAAAACGGACCCGGACCGTTTTGCCCTTCGAGCCTTCAGCCTTGTGACTTTTCTGCATGCACAGGGCTGGTTGGAAGGCGTTGAGCCAACGCTCACCATGCCCGCTGAGCTGTGCCTCCCGCCACCGGTACTTGAATTGCTCCAGGAACAACAACTTCTCGAGAACACCCGCGTTACGGTGAACGTCCTCGGAATATTGTACTCCTTCCATACCGATGGCCTCGGCGGGTGGGAACTGACCGATCGTTCGACATGGGATTATGGCTTTCTCCAAACGCGGCATAGCCACCTCAATCATCAAGCCCGGTCTCTAGACAACACGCTTGAAGCGTTCCTTCGCGAGTTGGCGCATCGTCTGAATGACTGGGAAGAAACGCTCGATGCTTCCTGGTGGAAACGAGAAGGGAGAATGTCGATCGGTTACACAGGGCCCCTTCGTCAAGAAACCAATGAGGCGGTCGGCACGAAGCAAAGGGTGTAGAACGATCGGCGTCGCCTTACCCGGCCTCCCCCACGCTTTCCCTCGTAGACCAAGCGCCCTTATGGCCTAGAAACACTCGATCGCCCGGCTTCAGGGCCAACACGGCCGCCCCGGCCCCAAAGAGCGCGGTTCGCCCATGAAGACGCGCAACCAGGGCCGCGTGGCAAAGGCGGGTACCGGCGGCGGCCAGCAGAACGCAATCCGGTGGAAGCGACAGCACCTGCTTAACGGTGGGCACATTAACCACCACGACATCCCCCGCCCCACAAGCATCCAGCGTGTTCACCATCCCCTCGCATTCCCGCTGACCGAACACCCAGAAGCCGCGCTCTGCCGCGGGGTCGATCCCCACCGGTGTCCCCTCAGCGGCCCACACTTCCAACTGCCGGAGAGTGAGGTGAGCCGGAAGGCGCTCCACGTACTCCTGAACGTTTTCTGGATTCGGCGTGCCGAAATGAAGCACACCGGCCTGTAACAAGTTCCAACGCAGATGGGCTGCATGGGCAGCAAGCACCCGTCGAGCCCGAGTGCGAAGTTCTCCCAATGCGCTTTTCCAATCACTGGAAAGCGGCGTTCCTTTCAAACTCGCCGGCAACACGGGGTAGTGGCCCTCTGTTTCACCCAACCGGGGTTGCTCCACATCCAAGTCCACCGGCGCACGCCACGCCAACGCGTCGTCGGTTCGCCCGTTGGGAGCACCCGGAACCTGAGCAAACAATGGGTCGGCATCGTCCACGGCCGAACCCGCGTCCGATTGCAGAAGCGAAACCGCCAGGGCCAAAACGGCCGGCTCACCGAGGAGCGCACGGCGACTGACCGCCACGCCGTCCGCATCGAAGGTTTGGGGGATGGACGGCGGGACCTCCTCCAGCACGCGCAATCGGCGGTCCAGAGCTTTAAGCAGACCCGACCGGCGAAGGGGCATAAACCATCGGAGCATCCGAACCCATGGGTTTTGGAACGCGCCCATCAAAGGGCGGGCGGTGAACGTGACACCAAAGGGCATCCCCTCAATGGGGACAATGGACGGCTCGGGAGTCAAGGGGCGGGTCCAGGGGAAGATCCACCGCTGGGCTCTGGCCAAAGGCCCACGGGGGGAGAAGAGATCCTGCAACAAGTCCATAGTGATGGGCCCCGAGCCAATGAACTCGGTCCTCGCGTCCACCGAAAGCACAACCGTACGGGCTCTGACCGAGGCTCGTTGGAGAACGTCCACCAGACTCGCAAGCGCCGCGGCCGGCTCGCCGGCGGTCTCGGTGGCATCCCGGGCCGCACGGATCTGCAAACAAATCATACGTCGGCGAACCATCGCCCACTCCATATTGAGCCGGTCGCCCAGCAATCTCTCGGCGCGATGAAAGAGTCGCGAAAAACGCTTGGGGGAAATGATCGCCTGGCCCCGCCCCCCGAGCCAGCGCTTGGTGAGCACCACACCCAACCGGTCCTGAAGTTCCGCACGGGAGCCCTCGGTCACCGCAGACGCGGAACCGGTCGACATCTCAATGGCCACACCCCCACCTCGGGATGTGGGCTCACGCAAGGCCACACCAATCCAGGCGTGTTGGAGTTGCCGTTGAATCAGAACCGCCCTCGGTCCGCCGATCGAGCCGTAGCTATCGAGCACCGTCTTCAGGGCGCCGACCAAATCGTCCTGTGCGTTGACCACGGATTGGTATCGCCCGGGCGTGGGCTCGGCCGTGTCCTCGTCGGGGGCGCTGCTTCGAACCACCAGGGGGCCACACCCCAACTCTCCTCGGATGCCCGCAACGTGTTCCGCTGCGTCGGCGCCCTCAGGAAGCAGCAACACGACGCTGCGCGGAACTTCGAATCCGGCACGCTGAACCTGGATCAGGCCCAAAATCTTGCCCCCCAACCAGGGCCATTTGCTCACGTGTTCCAGTCGGACACAATCCGCCACGCCACGCACAACCCGACGTCGGGACCGCCAAATCGCCAGCAAATGCACGCAACCCATGCCGAAGAGAACCGATCCCATCAGCCACAGGTCAACCACCCGAGTCGCCAACAGACTTCTCGGACCCAACCCAACGACGGCCAGCGCCAGGAGAGCAAGCCCCCAGAACCAGCGACTGGATCGCCTCAACCGATCTTCGTGGGCAAAAACGGTGCCGACAAACAGAAGCGGAACGAGCAACACCGTCATCACGTCGCGGTCAACAATCGCATCGTAGACCATGGTGGGCCACTGAAAGGCATCCACGGAGTCGGGCCCCACGAAACGGGTAAACCCACAACAGACGAACGCCAAAACCAGGGTGACAAGGGGCAGCACAAGCTCCAATCCGTCGGCCCATAGACCGGAGCGAGCCCGCTTTCGGATCCAGGCTGAAAAATGTTCACCCAGCAATGTGAACAGGAGGCCCACCAACCACGCGATCACGAGTCCCAGCGCAAAGGTGGAGGACACCTTACTCGAGAAGCGCTCGAGAGAGACCCGACTGTCGGGTGGCAGCCGAATATAGCCCACGGGTTTCTTGTGGGCCGCTCCAAGCTCAAAGACCAACGCTTCAGCAGCCGCACAGGATTGAGGTCGATAGCAAACAATGACAGCGTGGTCCAGCGGACCGGTCGCCGTGTCCGTCAGGACACTGAGGCGGGCATTCCAAGGCGGCACCACAAGGGCACCGTCAACGGGTTGAGTAACATTCCGCCGAAGATCGATGATCGGATGATTGCGCTCGGCCGCCCAACCCAGGGCCGACCGGGGTAGTTCTCGCCATTGTCGTCCAATCAAGCTGGCACGGCTGCCCATGAACCAAAAGGGCCCCAATTGGGCCGAGACCGAGCGCCCCGTCTGGTCAACGACCCATTCGGGCGCGTCACCAAAACCGACGGCAGCGCCATCCGGTTTGTAGTAATGCCGCAAGCCCCCAGAGACAGAGCGCCAGTCCGCCCACGGTGGCGGCTTACCCCCGAAGACCTCGCTCGGACTGATCTCTCGATCTTCGATCAAATAGACTGTCTGATCCTGAAAAACACTCTGCATAGTCACCAAGCGTTGAGGATCGACTTGGCAGGATCCCTTCAGGTGATAGGCCGCGAAGGCAGCCGGGGATCTTGGATCGACCACAAAACTGCCCGAAGGAAGGGCGAGCTGCTGAGCCAGTTCCGGTGAGAGCGTTTTGCAGGCCGTTGGCGACGGTGAGACAACCTGAGGCGTGGTGGGTCCGGCAATCACCACGAAGAGCACCGCTGCACCCGTTACCCAGAGTACGGTCCGCATCCGGGCCCGGGGAATCCGCCGCTCGAGCCAAAGGGAGACGGTGCTCTCCAATCCACGAATCAGGAGGGGAAGGATGATGAGGATCTGGATCAAGATGTCGAGATTGAAAATCAGGATGAATGGATTCGGCAGCGCGTACGCTGGACGAGAACCGAAAACTAGGGCGGCCAATATGGTGAGCGACCACCAGGAAAGTCCAACCCGCCACCGGCGGCTGGGCCGAGTGTGCACATCAGGCGACCGGTCATCCATGAAGTGTTTTAAACCAGACACTCGCACCACCCGGGACCGCAGCACCCATGACACAGAGAGCCCCCCCCCCTCGGCCTAGTACTACGCTTGCCATGGGTGAGCAACCATTTTGCTGCCCAGAATCCGTGGAGACCCAAGCTCTTGCGTCCGTCTCTGTGATACAGTGTAATTGCGCGATGGTGGCCGAGCATTCTCAGATCACAACCCTGCATCTTGCCCTTGGCGCCGACAAACTCACCTGGTCGCTTGAGTTCGATCCTCAAGGGCGCAAGAAGGCATTTGTCCATGGGGGCGGCTATGCTCTGTCGTACATGGAAAGCCACATCCCTGATGCCATGAAGGCGACGCTCACCCATTTGAAGCGAGGGTTCGAGTCATTGGGCGACGGCCCTCTACCCCTCGAAGACGTCCTGAGCACCGTGCGTCGTCTCGTGACCCAACTTGGACCCAAATTTCACTTAACCGAGGGCGCCCCGCTCAGGCTCCAGAGTTTACCCCAGTGGAGCACCGCGTTGCGCATCGGGCGCACCCCAATCTCCGGCCGCGGGATCTGGCCCTTCGATCCCGAATTGACGGGACTCCGGCAGGGCTTGCGGCAAGTCGTGAAGCGCGAATACATCGATCCCAGCCAAAAGGCGAGGGATCGGGACTGGTTCGAAGCGTCCGGTTTCCAGGGGATCGAGACCCCAAGTTGTTCCTTCTTTGGCAACGACCGGTCCGTCCTGGAAGAAGCCGCCCGGCTCGAAGCAGCCTACAGCACAACCGCCAGCGACATCGATGCATGTCGCGGTTTGGGGACGCTGCTCGGCTACCCGACCTGCTGCATCGAGGCCTTTGTCACCCACGGTCGGCAAGACGATCTGATGTTGGCCCTGAACCGCTTGCCCCAGGCCCCCGAGAGGACCGCCTCTCCATGGACCCAATGGCTTCTCGGTCCCCTGTCCATCATTTCGCACACGCCCTGTAA
>CAUZBV010000167.1:0-7396 GCA_963578115.1 Myxococcales bacterium | reverse complement strand
AAATCCTTGCCCGAGGACCAGCAACCCCCCCATGTCCTGGCCTGCGACAATCCCGGGAAATGCCACGATCCCTATCCCTCGGATCCGGCGGAAAAGCTCCACGCCTGGCGGGCCAAAGACGGCAGCACCTGGACCACACCCAGCGACGAAGGGCTCATCTTGTTTCACAGCAGCGGCGCCCTGCCTTGCTTGGCCGAAAGCGCCGCCGATCCCGGCTCCAAGACCCAATGCGAATGGGCCCAAGATGACGTGGACCAAGCCATGACCCACATCGAGACCGCATTGAGCCTTCTCGATCCAAGCCAAATGAACCAATTGGTCTTTGTGTGGAGTTACGGCCAGGCTATCGACAAGGCGCTACTCTCACAACTCCTCCAGAGCATCGAAGTACTGGTGGACGAGGGGAAAGTGGTCTGGACCACCCTGCCCGGGTTGATCGACCTGTACGAGGCCTGGGAACAAGCCAACAATCGGTAGTGGTTTCCCAATCGCCTCGGCTTCGCTATGCTCCCCCCATGACGGTGTCCATCAGCGGCTGGCAACGAACCAAACTCTGGGCCTACGAACACATGGTGATCGGCTCTCTGGAGACTACCATGCGCTTGGCCGGCCGATGGTCCAAAGAGCGTGCGGAACGCCACGACGTCACGATCACTCGCAACATTCCCTACCGCGAGGGTGGCGGTTGGGATCATCAGTTGGACATCTACCAACCGGCCGGGGACGGCCCGCATCCCGTGGCCCTCTACATCCACGGCGGCGGCTTTCAGTATTTCGATCGGACCACCCATTGGATGATGGCCGGGGCCTTGGCCCGGGCCGGCTTTTTGACCTTCAACATCAGCTACCGATGTGCGCCTCAACACCCCTACCCCGCCGCGGCCGAAGACGCGGCGGCCGCCTGCGTGTGGGTCCAACAGAACGCCGCGCACTACGGGGGCGATGCCTCGCGACCGGTGTGGGCCGGAGAATCCGCCGGAGCCAATCTGGTGTTGGCCCTGACCATCGCTTCTTGCTACGAGCGGCCCGAGCCTTGGGCCAAAGCGGTGTGGGCGACCAACCCGAACCCCGCCGTGATTCTGCCTGCGTGTGGCTACCTGGAGATCACCCGGCCCGAGCGGCACCAGGCCGAACGAACCATCCCCGGCTGGATGCAAGGACGCATCCATCGAGTGAGCGATGCCTATCTGCCCGACCACGCCACTCCGAGCCCCGAACACGTCCTGGCCAGCCCGCTAACACTGCTGGAAACCGCCGGCCCGACCGACCGGCCCCTGCCCGCGTGTCTTGCGGTTGTGGGGGAGGATGACCCGGTACAAGGCGACACGCTCCGACTCCCAGCGGCGCTGCAACGCCTGGGCGCCGTCGCCGAGTCCAAAGTGTACGAAGGTCATCACGCCTTCCATGCCCTGTGGTGGAAAGAGGCCGCCCAACAGGCGTGGGCCGACCAGCTGGCCTTCATCAACGACCACCGCACCGCTTAGTCCGGCAGAACTCAACGCACCCAAAACATTCCGTTGGAAAAAACTACGACCAGCTGACGACGATTTGGCGGGGACCTTTGTATGGCAGGCGCCCGTGCGACACCGAGAAATTATCGATGGCGACCACGTCACCCGGTTTCCAGGGAAAAACGACCATGTTGTCCCAGATGACGTCGCGCACGTGCTCGATGTCCGCGTCGGGGATCTCTTCCCCGTCGGCGTAGGTGCAATGGAGGGTGTGGTTTTCGGACCGCCCAAACCAGCGCTTCAGGGCCACCATCGTTTGGGAAAATCGCCATAAAAACCACGGCCGTAAGCCGCCGCGGAAGCGGTAAATGCGCTTGTATTCGGCGGGGCCACTCCCGATATGGAACACTTGCAGGTGATTGAACCAGGCGGCGGTTCCCTGGGTGGGATGGACCGTCACCGCCGGGCTTTCGCCCGTGAGCCGGAGCCCGCCGCCGGAGCGCCACTCGAAGCGGATCCCTTCCTGGCGGCATTTGTCTTCCACCACCGATCGGTCGGTGGTCCCAAACATGGCGTCCCACGGTTTGAGCTGCCACAAGTTGAAACGCCCGCTCCCCGGTGGGCCGTAGTTGCGAATGGTGCGGATGCCGCGCTCCTCAAAGCGTCGACGCACATCCGGATCCAGCTGTTCAAGCACGCGCCGAAAATCCACCAGCGGCGTCTCCCCGCCGCCGCCCTGGCCGTTGTTGGGCGCCACGAGGCAACCAAAGAACAAGCGCTGGGGTGGCGTGGGCAGGAAACTCATCTCGCAATGTTGGGGGATGGGATACCACCCGGGCAGCTCGCTGGCGGTGAACACGTATTGGGTCAAGCCGGAGCGCGGCGAAGTGCCCAGATACTCATCTTTTAAATCGGGATCCAGCGCCAGGATGACGCGCTCAAACGCCTCCGGTTGGTCGATGTCAAACCCCCGAAAGAGCAAGGCGCCCCGCTCGTGCAGTTGGCCCAGCAACGTGTCGCGGTTGTGCTCCAACCACGACGCCAACGTCCGATCCGTCGCGTCGCCGCTCGGCTCAATGACCAGGGGCAAGCCGTCCGACCCGTCGTCCAGCGGGTGGATGTGCATGCTTTCCCAAGAAATGTGCGTCGTTTCTGTCATGGCTTTCCTCCATTCGTCTTACCAAAATCTGGCATCAACGAACAGCCGCTGATCCAGAAACCACGAATAGGGATGGCGCGCAGTTGAAAAGAAAGCTTGGCAACGCCGGGTGACTGCGCTACACACCCGCGGCCGATCATCGCGGAGCGCCGTCACAAACCGTGGGCACACAGGCATCGATGCCGGGTACAAGAAACCTGGCACGACTATTGCTGCACAGGCGGCCTCTGGGGTGTGTGAACCCCACTATGGGGACAGTATAAATAGGGCCTGGGAGGCCATCCGGGAGACCGGTGAGGAGAGAGATCGTGAAGCAGCGTAGCGTTTTATTCCTTTTGGTAATGGGGTTTGTGTTTGCAGGTTTGTGTGCCGGTTGTGGCGAAGCTAAGATCGTCGACTCGGATGCCAACGTGCCCATCACACCCACGGATACGTCCGACGCCACCACGTCTCCGGACCTGTTTCTTACCGATACGCCCACGGATCTCGCCACCCCGGACACGGGGGAGGTCATCCTGGCCGTGACGGCTTGCATCGTCACGGATACCGATTGCATCGAGACGTCACCCCTTACGCTCGACTTTGGAACGATTCCTGAGGGCCAAGGCGCCACCGGTCGCGTGCGAGTCACCAACACAGGCACGGTTCCCGCTAATCTGGCGTCCGTGGCCATCGCTTCCGACGCCTTCTCCGCCACGGTCACTATGGACGGTACAACGACTATGCTACCCGCTGCATTGGCACTCGGTGCGAGCGCAGAAATCACCATCACGCTGGCCGCCGGTCAACCGGGCGGTGCGTTGCCCTCGGACAAGGCGATCATTGGCGTGATAGGGGACAACGGCTTCTTCAAGAATGTCACGGTCTACTTCACGGGCACGATCGAAGGCGACTGCGCCAGTGGCTCGGCCGATTGTGACAACGATCCGACCAATGGCTGCGAGACGGATCTCAACACAGACGCTTCCCACTGCGGCGCGTGCGGAGCCGTGTGCGACGGCGCCTGCGTGAACGGCGTGTGCGGCGGGGAACAATGTCCCGAAGGCTACGATGGCGATCCGTGCACGGACATCGACGAATGTGAAAACTTCACCCACGACTGCAGCAACAACGCCACGTGCACCAACACGGATGGCAGCTTTGAGTGCAAATGCAACGAAGGGTTTGTCGGCGACGGAAAAATCTGTGCGGTCGGCGCTGAATGCACGGACAATCCGTGTCAGAACGACAGCATCTGTTCCTTCATCGAGAGCGGTGAACCCGCCACGGAGTGTTTGGCCGCACAGGACACAGCCGGTTGTCCGGCGTCCAAAGCCTGCGAGGACGCCGTGTGCGAGCTCGACAGCTTTTGTTGCTCGAGCAAATGGGAAGGGTCCTGTGCCGACTGCGCCAACGGCGGAGAAAACTATTACGGCATCGACTGCTCATCCATTTCCCCCCTCTGCACCGGCCAAGGCGGCACGTTTTGCACCTGCACCGATGGCTGGGAAGGCGATGTGTGTGACAAGGACGTGGACGAATGCGAAGCCAACCAATGCGATTCGCTGACCGAATGCACCAACACCCTGGGTGGGTACGCGTGCACGGATTGTCCCGCCGGTTACACGGGCGACGGCAAAGAGGGTTGCGTGGACATCAACGAGTGTGACGACGAGACGCTCAACGACTGCGACGAGAACGCCACCTGCAAGAACACCAAAGGCAGCTTTGCGTGCCAATGCAATGTTGGCTTCAGTGGCGACGGCAAGACCTGCGCCGAATCCGACAACTGTGGCACCAACCCCTGTCTCAACGGCGGGGTGTGCTCCGAAGCGAGCCCCAGCCTCTGCCAAGAGACGACCGGCTGTGGCAATGACACCTGTCGCGCGGCGGTGTGCGTGTTCGACTCCTATTGCTGCAGCGGCTGGGACAATAACTGTGCGGCCTGTGCGGCCGGTGAAGTCACCACGTTTGCCGATTGCACCACCATGGACGACAGCTGCAAAGGGCCCGGATACGCATGCGAATGTCCGGAAGGGTTTAAAGGACAAGATTGTGAGCTCGTGGACACGGGCGATCCCTGCGATCCCAACCCCTGCCAGAACGACGGTACCTGCTCAGAGGACGCCAACGGAAACACGTCCTGCGAGTGCCCGCCCGCATGGACCGGCGACACCTGTGAAAAAGCAATGGTCGATCCCTGCGATCCCAACCCCTGTCAGAACGAGGGGACTTGTTCGGTGGACGCCAATGGCAATACGGCTTGTGAGTGCACGCCCGACTGGACCGGCGACACCTGCGAAGAAAAAGTAATGGGCGATCCCTGCGATCCCAATCCTTGTCAAAACGGTGGTTCGTGCAAGGTGGACGCCAACGGCAGCGCGGCTTGCGAGTGCCCAGCGGAATGGGTCGGCGCCACGTGCAACACGGACGCGGACGAATGCGCCAATGACACCAACAACTGCGACGCCAACGCCACGTGCACCAACACACCCGGCAGCTTTGAATGCGCGTGTAATCCGGGCTATGAAGGCGATGGAACCACCTGCACCGAGGTCGTTACCCTTCCCGCGTGCTTGAACATGATCGACGTGACGGCCATGGGCGACTTGGATGGTCTGGCCCAAGCACTCCAAACCTGTGCGGCCAATCTGGCCACCAGCAACGCCAAGGTCGCCATTTGCCTCTCATCCACGGTGGGTCTGACAGAAGACTGCGCCACATGCTGGGCCGAGTTCACCGATTGTTCGGTCAACTCCTGCTTCTTCTCGTGCAACGGCAACGAAGGAAGCGACGCATGCCAAAACTGCTTGAAGATAAACAACTGCACGTCAGCCATGGTCGAGTGTTCGGGTGTGGATCCCGCTGACTACCTGCCCACGCCAACGAATCCCTGTGCGCCCAACCCCTGCGAAAATGGCGGTATCTGCTCCAAAGACGCCAACGGCAATGCGGCGTGCCAATGCCCCTCGGGCTGGATGGGCTCCATGTGCTCGAAAGATGTCGACGAGTGCACAGACGGCACCAACCAATGCGATCCCAACGCCACCTGCACCAACACCCCAGGCCAATACACCTGTGCGTGCAACCTGGGCTTCGAAGGCGATGGATTCCTGTGCAAGGCAACCAGCAAGTGCACGCCCAACCCCTGCCAAAACGGCGGCACCTGCGCCGACGCGAACGGCCTCCTGTGCCAAGACCCACCGAACTGTACCAATGAGACGTGTCGCGCCGCAGTCTGCGAACTGGATTCCTATTGTTGCAACAACTGGGACGGCAACTGTGCGAATTGTGCGGCCTCCGAGCCCGGCTTTGCTAGCGTGGACTGTTCGAGCGTAGGCGAAGCTTGCATGGGCCCAGGCTATGTCTGTGAGTGTACAGAGGGCTTCACCGGCGACGACTGCGAAGAAGCGGTGGTCGATCCCTGCGATCCCAATCCGTGTCTGAACGGTGGGACCTGCTCGGCGGATGCCAACGGAAACACGGCTTGCGATTGTACGCCTGAGTGGACCGGAGACACCTGCGGCGACAAGAAGAACCCGTGCGACACCAACAACGGTGGATGCGATGTCAACGCCGTCTGCACGATTAGCTCTTCTGGACTCCTCTCCTGCTTCTGCCAAACGGGCTACGAAGGCGACGGTAAGACCTGTACGGACATTAACGAATGTGCAGCGGCCTTGATCATCAATCCCCAAAACGATCCGACATGCAGCGCCTGTGTGTGTGCAGCCGATAGCTTCTGCTGCAACAACTGGAACTTTTTGTGGTGCGACGCATGCGCCAGCGGCAAGAAGACAAACTGGTGTCCGGCCAACTCGTGCAACGACGAATGTTTCGATAAGAATCCACTCAATGGATGCGACGACAACGCGACCTGCAGCAACACGGAAGGCAGCTTCACGTGTGAATGCAAAGAGGGCTATGAGGGTGACGGGGTCACATGCAAAACAGAAAATCCGTGCAACGCCCAACCCTGCCAAAACGGCGGCACGTGCCAAGACTCCGACGGGGCGGCCTGCCAAAACGAAACGGGCTGTGGAGACCCCGTCTGCCTCGACGCGGTGTGCACGTTCGACTCCTTCTGTTGCAACTTCTGGGACGCAAATTGCGCCCAATGCGCGGCGGGATCCATCACAACATTCGCCGACTGTACGACCATTGGGAGCGCCTGCGACGGCGCGGGCTACGAATGCGGCTGCCCCGAAGGATGGACCGGATTGAACTGCGACGAGGTCCAATGCACGCCTTCGATGGAAATCTGTGACGGCAAAGACAACGATTGTGACGGTGACACGGACGAAGGGTTGCTCAACGCGTGCGGCACCTGTGGCGCTCTCCCCACGGAGATCTGCGACGGCATCGACAACAACTGTGACGGCACCACGGACGAGGGCAACCCCGGCGGCGCCGCAGCCTGCGACACGAGCCTTCAAGGCGTGTGTGCCGACGGGATCACCGCCTGCGTAGGTGGGTCCATCGCATGTGTCCAAACGAGCAACGCGTCCGCAGAGACCTGCGATTACGCGGACAACGACTGCGACGGCACCATCGACAACGGCGTCATCCCAACCGGTGACTCCTCGTACAATGGCGCAGACTTTAAAGATAACCACCCTGGTCCGACCCAAGGCAACTATCCAAACGTGAAATCGGGTAGCATCTTCGGCACCATCGCACCGGCGTCGGACCGCGATTGGTTCGCAGTGCATGCCGTGGAAGACAACGCGGATTTCTGCATCACCGATGGGATGGACGAGGACATCAAAGGGATTGTCAGTGTCACGGCGCCCACCGGCGCAGGCGA